>NZ_DATGCW010000235.1:0-19119 GCF_035311605.1 Saliniramus sp. | reverse complement strand
GTCGTGACCGCGATGAGCCTGGAGCGTTGGGAAAGCCTCTCTGCGGAAACACAGGAATTCATCCAGAACACGATCACCACCGAGTTCGAGGAGCCGGCCTGGGCCGATGCGCAGGGTGCGCTGGAGCGTGACATTGCCTGCCTTACCGATGGCGAATGTGCTGCCGGCGAGAATGCGGGCATGATCCTGGTCGAGGCGTCTGACGAGGACATGGCCACCGCAACTGAGGCCCTCACCACCCGTGTTCTGCCTGATTGGGCCGAGCGTGCCGGTGAGGAATGGGTGACGCGTTGGAACGAGACGGTCGGCCAGGTGGTCGATATCGAAATCTCCACGAACTGAGTGGGAGCTTCGTCATGAGCGAACGACGTGCGCAATCCTGGCCGATGCGTGTCTTCGGCCTCTTGAGCCGGATCAACTATGCCATCGCCCTGATCGGCGGCGTCGTTCTGCTCGCGACGGTGATGTTCATCCTCGTCGACATTTGCCTGCGCCAGTTCGCGGGCAGGGGGCTCGGCGGCTCGGATGAGATCTCGGGCTACGTCATTGCGGGCGTCGCCGCCTGGGGCTTTTCCTATGCGCTGGTCGAGCGCGCCCATGTGCGCATCGACGTGCTCACGGGACAGCTCCCGGCGGCGGGCCGCGCGATCTTCGATCTGGCGGCTGCTGCCTCGCTGACCTTCGTGGCGGCGCTGGTCACATCCTATGGCTGGCGGGTCTTCTATCGTTCGTGGGAGACGGGTTCGCGTGCGAATACGCCGCTCGAAACGCCTTTGTGGATTCCCCAATCGATCTGGCTCGCCGGTTGGGCCTGGCTCACTTTCGTGGCCGCAATGGTGAGTATCTGCATCATCGCCCTGATGCTGATGCAGCGTTTCGACACGGTTCAATCCGTTGGTGGTATCGGCTCCGAAATGGAGGAAGAGATATGATTTTTTCCGTCGGTGGTGCGCTGCTCGGGCTGCTCGCCCTCTCCCTGCCGGTGGGCGTCGTGCTCTTCCTGCTCGGCTTCGGAGTCGACTACTTCTATTCGCCCTTCCCCCTGATCCGGGGGCTTGGCGAGCGGGTGTGGTCGTCCTCCGACAGCGGTCTTCTGATCGCGATCCCGTTCTTCGTGCTGCTCGGCGAGTTTCTCGTGCGCGCCGGTATCGCAGAACGCACCTATCGCGCGCTCGATTCCTGGTTCTCCTGGCTGCCGGGCGGCCTGATCCACGCCAATATCGGCACTGCGACGATGTTCTCAGCCACCTCCGGCTCATCGGTCGCGACGGCCGCGACGGTGGCGACCGTGGCTATGCCGCAGGCGGAGCGCCTCGGCTACGATCAGCGTCTGTTTGCCGGTGCGATCGCCGCCGGAGGAACGCTGGGGATCATGATCCCGCCTTCGATCAACCTGATCATCTACGGCTTCCTCACCGAAACCTCGATCCCGCGCCTCTTCCTCGCGGGCCTGATCCCAGGGCTGCTGCTCGCCATCGGCTTCATGGTGATCACCGCGATCCTGTGCAAGCTCTACCCCTCCCTCGGGGGCCCGAGCCGCAGTGCGTCGTGGGGAGAGCGGTTCTCGGGGCTGAAGCACCTGGTCCCGCTTCTGGCGCTCTTCGGCGTAGTGATCGGTTCGATTTATGCCGGTTGGGCAACGCCGACGGAATCGGCGGCGATCGGTGTCGCCATGGCCGCGCTGATCGCCACGGCCAATCGCGGGCTCACGCTGAAAGTGATCATGGATTCCCTGATCGGCACTGTACGCACCACGGCCATGGTGATGTTCGTCATCGTCGGCGCCTATTTCCTGAATTACACCCTCGGCGCCGCCGGGCTCGGGCGCGAGCTGACCGCCCTGCTCGATAATCTCGGTCTCGGCCCCTACCAGACCCTGTTCGTCATCATCGCACTCTATATCGTGCTCGGCTTCTTCATCGAAACCATGGCGCTGATGATCGCGACGATCCCGATTGTGGTTCCCGTCGTGGTCGGGCTCGGCTTCGATCCGATCTGGTTCGGTATCCTCGTCATCGTGCTCGTCGAGATGGCGCTGATCACGCCGCCGGTCGGGCTCAACCTCTATGTGGTGCAGGCGGCGCGGGCGAAGGGGCGCTTCTCGGATGTGATGATCGGTGCGTTCCCCTATGTGGTCGGGATGTTCATCATGATCCTGGCGCTGATCCTGTTCCCGCAGCTCGCCCTGTTCCTGCCTGGATTATAGGCAATCGGCTGAAGGAAGTGTCGAGTGCGACGCGGCGTGCGGCAAGCGCGCCGCGTCTCGTATCAAGCAAGAAAATCCGGCAAGAAAATCCGGCAAGAAAAATTCACTTGAGAAAATCTCTGGAGGCCCCGTGAGCGTAACCCTGCAATACGATACCGACGATACCGGTACGAAGACGATAACCATCGACAATCTCGTCGTCGCCGGCTGGACCGCGCGGGACCGTGCGGCGGTGGATCACCATATCGCGGAGCTTGCCGCGCTCGGTGTACCGGCGCCCTCGCAGGTGCCGCTGTTCTATCGCCTCTCGGCGCAATTGCTGACGCAGGCCGAGGATGTCGAATTCCTCGGTGGTGAGGCCTCCGGCGAAATCGAGCCGCTGATCATCGATGATGGTGAGGCCCTCTGGCTCGGGCTCGGCTCCGATCATACCGACCGCAAGCTGGAGAGCGTCTCCGTCGCCTTCTCGAAGCAGGCCTGCGCCAAACCCGTCGCACGGCAGCTCTGGCGTTTCGATGATTTGCGTGACCGCCTGGATGATCTCGTCCTGACCTCCTGGATCCGCGACGCTGATGATGCCGAATGGCAGCTCTACCAGCAGGGTACACTCGCGGCGATTCGCCCGCTCGCCGAGCTGATGGCGACATCGCCCTTCGCGCAGGGCGAGCGGCTCGCACCGGGCACTGCGATGATGTGCGGGACGTTCGGTGCCATGGGCGGCGTGCGCCCGGCCGGCCAGTTCCACATGGAATTGCATGACCCTGAGCGCGATCGCCGCATCGCGCATAGCTATCGCGCGAAGGCTCTGCCCGTCATCGCCTGAGCGCGCGGGCGCGGCGTCTTTATCGGTCCGCATTGCCGATCAGCGGAAGGCGCGCCGGTGCGCCTTCCGCCGCCGCCGCCTCAGCTGACGATACGCCAGGAGCCGTCGGGCTGGCGGCAGGCCGTGCCGTAACCCTCCTGCGGGCGACCGCCTATATAGATCGTATGCGTATATTCGCGGCAGAACTGACGGCCTTCCAAGAAGCGCGGGCCGGGGACTACTTCGCCGCGGACATCGCGGCGATCACCCTGCCAGGTCATCGGGCTTCCCGTATCGAGCGCTCGGAACTCCGCTCGCGCGGCGCGAATGCGCTCTTGCTCGTCGAGATCGGCGCCGACCGCCCCGCCGATAATGCCGCCGAGCAACGCACCGGCGAGGGTCGAGGCGCCATCGCCACGTCCAATCAGGTGGCCGGCCGTACCGCCGAGCAGTGCGCCCGACACGATGCCGACTTCCTGTCGCGGCCCCATACCCTGCGGTGCGCAGGCACCGAGTGCCATAATACTGATCAGTGCCGCACCAGCGGTTGCTTTACCGAAACGCATTCTAACTTCTCCCAACGGCATCAAGCCGTCAGCCGGTTGCTGCTGACGGATGCGATGATGCGATTTTTCCAAAAATGCCGCAGCGCGCGATCCGGCGAGCCCGACCGGCCAGCGCGCTGAAAGACCAGCACGGCCAATCAAGCTGATCGCGCCTGAATGGCGACTGAACGAACCCCGGGGCTTCAGCTGCCGTTGCCGGGGAGCTCCAGGATTATCTCCAGCCCGCCCATCGCGGCATTCTCGAGCCGCAGGCGCCCGCGATAGAGCGCCACGAGATCGGCGACGATCGACAGTCCGAGACCTGAACCGGGTTTCGATTCGTCGAGGCGCTGGCCGCGTTGCAGCATCTGCGCCCGCGCAGCCGGATCGGGGACGCCGGGGCCGTCATCGGTGATGACCAGGACGAGTCGCGGCGCTTCGTCGTCGCCACCGGCACGCGCCTGCAGGGAGACGCGGGATTCGGCCCATTTGCAGGCATTGTCGAGCAGATTGCCGAGCATCTCCTCGAGATCCTGCTTCTCGCCGCGAAACTGCGCGGCCTCCAGCCCCTTGAAATCGAAGGCGATATCCTTGTCGCGATAGATGCGTGCAAAGGTGCGCGCGAGCGCCTCCGCCACCGGCTTGACCGGGGTGATCGAGCCGAGTGTGCCGGCAAGAGCTGCGGCGCGGGCGCGGTCGAGGTGATAGGTCACCTGATCGCGCATGATCCGCGCCTGCTCCTCGACGGTGCGGGCGAGGGGGTCTTCACGCCCCTGGGCCTCGTTGACGAGCACCGTCAACGGTGTCTTCAACGCATGGGCGAGATTGCCGAGCTGGGTGCGGGCGCGCTCCAGAATGTCGCGATTGCTCTCGATCAGCAGATTGATCTCGCCGGCCAGTGGCGCGATGTCGCGCGGATAATCGCCGGCGATCCGCTCCGCCTCGCCGCGTCGTACGCTGATCAGCGCCGCGCGCAGGCGCTGCAGGGGCGAGAGGCCGAAGCGGATCTGCAGCAAGGTCGAGAGGGCGAGCGCGAGGCCGAGCGCGGCGAAGGTGAGGCTGATCGCGAGGGTGAAACCACGCACGTCCGCCGCGATCTCATCTGAGGGGCCGGCGACGCTGATGACGTAATGCATATCGTCACCAACCCGGATGTCACGCTCGATCAGCCGCAGCGCGCGCCCGTCAGGGCCCTCGGCATAACCGCGCCGGATTCCGCTCCCTGGATCCGTCTCGGCCTGCGCATCCAGGGCCGGCAGGGTCGCGCCGACGAGCGAGAGCGAGGTGCGGATATCGCGAAGCGCGGCACCGGGCTGGGCGATCTGCCAGTACCAGCCCGAGAGCGGCAGATCGAAGAACGGATCCCCCGCCGCCTGCGCCCCGCGCGACTCGTCACCCGCCGCAATGTCGGCGGAGAGCGCGGTAACATAGACCAGAAGCCGCCGGTCGAAGGTCTCTTCCGTGGTTTCACGATATAAGGCGACGAGGATCACCCCGGCCACCAGCAGGATCGTGAAACTCCAGAACAGCGCCGAGACCGCCAGCCGAATCGCGATGGGGCGGTTTGCAAAAAGCTTCATCGGCGCATGTGAGCGTAATCGGGCGACTCCTTCAAGCTTGCTGCATCAAAAGAGAGGCTTTCAGAGACATGCCCGGGGCCGGCGTGTCGTTCGAGGACGTGAAGCAGTCGCGTGCGCACTGCGGATCCGAACCCTCACCCCACGCTCACCTGCCCCTCGAAGGTGAATTCCTCGCCATCCTCATGCGTCCAGACGAAGCTGAAATCGCTCGTCTCTTCAATGCGCACGAAGAAGACGTGGTACGGGTTGGCGGAGCTGCCATTATCGAAATCATAGGTGAAGACCGGCTCGCCATTCATGCGCACTTCCAGCCGTGCGAGCATGTCGCGCGGCTCGGGGGAGGAGAGGCCGGTGATCATCGGGTGATTGATCAGCGTGCGGATCTCGATCACCTCACCGGCGGAGGCGGAACCGGGCAGGCGGACGCGGGGGCGTGACATGGCTCTTCCCTCTCTCGCAGGCTCAGGTGGTGCAGCCGCCGACGGAAACCTCGACGAAGGCGCTCTGGCGCAGGAGCGTGCCGTCTGATAATTCGGCCAGCACGATCACTTCTTGATCCCGAGCCAGACGGATACGTGTCGTAACCTCCGCGCGCCCATTGGCGGGGCCAAGACGGAAGACGCCGATCCCGGGGGCGGGGTTGCGCGTGGCGAAGACATGGATGGCCAGCACGTGGTCATCCGCCGTCATCGGGCTTTCCACCATTACCCCGAGCGGCACCGAGGCGCCGTTTGCCGCGATATCGGGCAGGTCGAGTTCAATCCCGCCTTCGGTCACCTCCCGCCCGTCGATCGCCGCGCGGATCGCTGCCGCGACCTCGTCATCAAGATCGGCCCAGGCGAATGGCTTGGGGCTGATCGTCAGGGCGACGAAGGCGGCGGAAGCGCTCAGGAATGCGCGGCGATGGATCGTCATGCAAAGTCCTCCTTACGAGAACATGTCCGTCGTGATGCTGTCATACCAGGCATCGGCATATTCAGCCTCGCGCCGGCGGTTATAAGCCAGCTCCGAGAGCGGCCCGCGCGGCGAGAGGCCACCCGAATCCGGTGTCGCCGTTATACCGCCTTCGCCATCCTTGCGGAAGATAGCCGCAACCGAAACAGCGTAATCATCGCCAAGATGACTATAGCACGTATTGAAATAGACCGGATCCCCGGGCGCCGCTTCGCCGCGCAGATCGGCAATCGCTGCAGCGACGGCCTGCTTCGAGGTGGAATTGGCCACATAGCCGGATTTCGGCATCGGCGATCCGATATTGGCGTCCCCGATCACGTGAATGTCCGGCGCGGCTTCGGCGGCGAAAGTCAGCGGATCGACCGGGACCCAGCCGCTGTCATCGGCAAGGCCCGTATCGCGGGCGATGGCGGCGGCATATTGCGGCGGGATGACGTTGCCGACATCCACCTTGTGGCGCTCGCCGAACTCGCTGATGAAGACCTTTTCTTGCGGATCGACCGCGGTGATGGTGCCGTCCTGGCTGGCGGGAATCCACGCGATCATATCGCCATAGAGCTCGGCCCAGCCGTCCTGGAACAGGCCCTGCTTCGAGAAGCCGTCCTTGGCGTCGAAGGCGAGGATCTTGGCGCGCGGGTTATGCTGCTTCAGATGATGCGCGATCATCGAGATGCGCTCATAGGGGCCGGGCGGGCAGCGGAACGGATTGGGCGGAATCGCCAGACCCACCACACCGCCCTCGGGCAGAGCCTCGAGCTGGCGGCGCAGAATGCTGATCTGGCTGCCGTCACCTCCCATCCAGGCATGCGGGAAGATCTCGGATGCGGCCTCGTCATAGCCCTCGATCGCATCCCAGCGCAGGCCGATGCCCGGCGAGACGATGAGCTTGTCATAGGCGATCTGCGTGTCGTCGGCGAGCGTGACCTGCTTCGCCACCGGATCGATATCCCTGGCCCGGTTCTGCACCAAATCGACACCGCGCGCGCGCAGGCCATCATAGCTGTGGGTGATCTGCGGCAACTCACGCTTGCCGCCGAGGATCAGATTGCCATAGGGGCAGGTGACGAAGCTGTCATAGGGCTCGATCAGCGTGACGTTCACATCCGGATAGTTGATCCGCGCGAACCGGGCCGCGCTGGCACCACCGAAGCCGCCGCCGATCACAACGAGGCGCGGGCCGGTATCGGCGCGCAGGATCGCGGGGGCGGCGAGGGTGACGGCGCTGCCGGCGAGGAGGGCGCCGAAGTGACGGCGCGTGAGTTTGGGCGAAAATCCATTCATGGCAAAATCCTCAGCGCAGCTGCGAAAAGTAATCGGCGAGCGCGGCGACTTCGTCGTCGGTATAGCCGGGCGCAATGCGGTTCATGATGGTCGCAGGGCGCTCGTCCTTGCGAAACGATTCCCATGTCGCGATGAAGGCATCACGCCCATAGCCCGCGATTCGCGGCACCGAGCCCATGCCGGCACCGGACTGGCCGTGGCAACCGGCGCAGCCCTGCGCGATCATCGGTGTGCGGATTTCCTCGGCCTGCGCCGCGCCGACCGGTGCGACCGCCCCCAGTACCAGCGCCAGCGCGCCGCCCCGCAGGGCCTGTGACAAGAAAGACATCGACTTCCCCAATTCCGTGGAACCAATCAAATTACATTCTCAGGCTAGCGCATGCAAAAAAATACATCAACAGCCGTTTTAATATTTAATTCTACATTAATTGATGTGTTTATGGCTCGCCTCACTGCTCTTCGGATCGAGGGCGAAGAGGGGGCGCAGAGAGGTGCCGAGCCATGTTCCGGGCAGGGCTGCAATGATCCAGATCCAGCCATGCAGGCTCCCCGAGGCGACGCCGGAGAAGAAGGCGCTGATATTGCAGCCCAGCGCCATGCGCGCGCCGTAGCCGAGCAGGAGGCCGCCGATGATCGCTGCCGCCAGAGGGCGCAGGCCGATCCGCCAGCCGGGCCGGAAGCGTCCAGCAAGGCCGGCGGCGAGGAAAGCACCCAGAATGAGCGAGACGTTCATCAGCGTCATCGAATCGTGATCCAGCGGGCGATGCAGGAGATCGACGCGGGTGGGGTCGCTCCAATAGGCCCAGAAGAAGGGATCATCGATACTCAGATAGTCGACCACGAGTGAACCCCAATGCGCAAAGGACTGGGTGATTGCCCAGGGCCGTCCCGCGACCACCAGCGTCGCGGCATTGAGGAGCGCCAGCGCCAGCGCCGCCCAGGCGAAGGGCCATGGGCCCGTGAGGAAGTGGCGTTGGTGACGCGCGAAGATCGGCTCGACATGGCCGTGCAGCCGGCGTTCGCGCCGCGCCAGCATCCAGGCGATGGCGGCGAAGAGCGCGAGCTGGAGCGTCAGCGCCGGCCAGAGGCCGAGGGTCTCGGGCAGCGAAATCGGGGGCAGGGCCGGCAGATCCTGCCAGCGCTCCATGTCCCAGGCGCCAATGGTCATGCCGATGATGAAGAAGGTGAGGGTGATCAGGCTGCGCGTATCGCCGCCGCCGGAGGTGTAGAGCGTGCCCGAGGCGCAGCCGCCGCCCAGCTGCATGCCGATCCCGAAGAGAAACGCACCGATCGCGACTTCCCAACCGGCGGGGAAAACGAATCCGCGCACCGGATTGCCGAAGACGGAGCCGGCCTCTATCGCGGGAAAGAAGATCACGACGGCGACCGCGAGCATCAGCATCTGCGCGCGCACCGAGGCGCTCTTGCCGCGGGTGATCAGCACCCGGTAGGCGCCGGTGAAGCCGAAAGCTGCATGGTAGAGCGCAAAGCCGAGCCCGGCGCCGATCAGCCAGAGCGCCGCCAGCCGCCAGCCCGAGTCGGAAAAGACGTGGCCGGCAAAGCCGATCAGCGCGGCGAGCGCGAGCAGGACGACGATGCGTTGCGGTCGCGGCAGGCCCGGCACATGGCCGGGCGTCGCGGAAGAAACGGCGGCGTGGCGCGTCATTGCGGCTCCACCCTTTGCGCGAAACCTGAACGGTCTTTTTTGCAAGCGCGTGATTTCATTCTCCCTGATTGCCGCAATCAGCTCATAAATGCAACGATTTCCGTGTTACGCTGCGTAATAACCTTTAATTTTGTAATTAAATTTAATCACCTTAATTACAACGTATGTTTTGAGGGGGAGACTTTCCGAGATGCAGATCATCCCCGCTCCCGAAACCATGAGCCCGCGCATTCAGGTGCTTCACGACAATGACGCGTGGGTCGTGCCCCTGCGCGTCGCCTTTGAAGAAAGAAGCGCTTTCTTCACGGAAAGGCTCACGGACAGGGGCGGGATCGATCCGCGCGCCACGCTGCCCGCCGGCGCCCGTCGTGGAGAAATTTCGCATCGATACCGATTTCGACACACCGCTGAATCCGCTTCTGGGAAAGGTGATCAGGGTCAACGCTATCGGGATTCACGGCATGCACGCGATTGCCTGGTGTCTGCACGATCAGCTCGATTGAACAGTCGCGAGGATGCTGCGGCGGGGCTGTTCGCGGGAGGATGAATAAGCCCGGAGGCAACTGAGAAAATTATGAGAAAAGCTGATTTGAATTGATGTGATTGCGAATCCTTTACATGTTTCCCCTACGGTCAGCGTATGCAGTTGACCGGCGGAACCATGATCAGGCAAGCCAAACCGTCACTTTTGCGCGCGGCCCTCGCCGTTATCGGTGGGGTCGTATTGATTGCCTGCATGCTCGCGGCGATGGCCTGGCGTGCGGATGTGGCGGAGCGCAACCTTCAGGCTGAAACACGCTTCGCCATCGAGGCCATCGCGGATACCTTCGATTCCCGCCTGCTGGAAGCTGCGTTTGGTGGCGAGGGCCCCGGCGCTGCGGCGCGAGACCGGATTGCGCGGCTGGTCGCGAAACTCGCAACCCTCCCCGATTATCCCGTCTCCGGTATCGCGTTCCTTCCCGATGAGGGTGCGCCGTTTCTGATCGGGACGGGCCCACGCGGCCTCGTCGATCTGCAGATCGATCCGCAGGCCGAGGCGGGCGCGAGGCCCGGCGCCGTGATCACGGCGGATAGGGCGGGTGTCGTATCCGTGCGGCGGCTGGAGAGTGGTCATGCCGTGTTGCATGGTGTGATACCGCTCGCACAGCTCGTTGCCGTGCGTGACATGGCGCGTCATGACACGATCAGCCTGTTCGCGCCGCTCATCGTCCTGCTGATGATGGGTAGTCTGATCTTCCATTATCGCTGGGGCAGCGGCGCACGAAACTCACGGATGCTGCGCGCCGCCGAGGCCGTCTATTTCGTCGTGTTCGGCTGTATCACGATGCTGATCATCGCCCTCGCCATTCACGACGCGCGGATCGACCGCGCGCATCGCGATTTCATGAGAACCGCGCATCACCTGGGCCAGCAGGTGAATAGTGCGCTGGCGCGTACGGTATCCACGCTGCCGCATGCCGATCCGAGGACGTCCGAAGCGCAATCGCGGGTCGCGCGTGATCTGCTGCATGCCTATCTTCTCGATGAGACGCTCGGTTCGGCGGTTGCGCGCGGGACGGTCGTTTTGCTCGGCGTGAAGCCTGCCGTTGAGGATGGCCGGGATCCGCCTGTCGGTGTGGTCTCGGGTTTCGATCCGGATTCGACAGCCAATGGCTCCGAAGGCTGCGGGGCGGACGATATCTGCCGTTTCGTGCCCGTCTTTGCCGGTGATGGAATGCTCTTGCTCGGCTTGCAAGCGCCGGAGCACGAGACACCCTCCTTCGTCGAATCCGCCGTGCCTGCCCTGGCTGCGGGGTTGCCGCTGACGCTTGGGCTGACGCTCGTCAGCTTCTTCGTGGGAGGGCGTCGCGCGCAGACGGAACGCGTGTTGCGTGAGCGCGCCGTGGCCCTGCATGCGAGCCAGGCGCGCTTCCGGGCCTTGTTATCCAGCATCGACGATGTCGTGCTCGTCCTCGATCGCGATGCGCGTTTCAGCGAAGTTTTCGTGCCGGAGACGCAGCGGCGGGTCTTCGATCCCGCCGGCCTGCTTGGGCGCAGGCTTCCCGATTCATCCCTCCCGTCGGCTCTGATCGGTCTGATCGACGAATGCATGGTGCGCGTGCGTGAATGCGGCATTCCCACAACCATCGACTTCCCGGTCGACTGCGAGGGCGAGGAGCTCTGGTACGATCTGCGTCTGTCGCCTTTGCGCGACGCCGCCGGAGAGGCGCTGGGCGTGATCGGCGTCGCCCGCGAGACGACGCAGGCGCGGCACGCGCAGATCCGGCTCGAGCACCGCGAAGCCTTCATGCGGCTTCTGACGGCGCTGTCGACGCAATTCGTCAATATGCGCGACACTGATTGGGACAACCTGGTCACCCTCGCGCTCCAGCGCATCGGCCGGTTCTGTGGTGCAGACCGCAGTTATCTCTTCGTCTTCGACGCCGACTCCCGGACCATGACCAATACCCATGAATGGGTGGCACAGGGGATCACACCGCAGATCGACATGCTGCAGGATTTCCCGGTCTCCGGCATCTCGGCGGTTTTCCGTCATCTGGCCAACCATGAAACCGTGATCGTGAACGATGTCGCCAGCCTGCCGGCAACCTGGAGCGAGGAGCACAAGCTGTTCGACGCACAGGATATCCGCTCGGTCATTCTCATGCCCGTCATCGAAGACGAGACCCTGATCGGCTTCGTTGGGTTCGATGCCGTTGTGGCGTTGCGGGAGTGGAGCGCGCTGGAGAGTCATCTGTTGCGTGTCTTTGCCGATATTCTCGCCAGTGCCATGGCGCGCCGACGTGCGGATACGGCCTTGCGTGACGGCGAAAAACGCTATCGTGACGTGGTGAATCGCGTGCGTGAAGTGATCTTCCGCACGGACAAGCAGGGCAAACTGATTTTCCTGAACGATGCATTCGAGAATCTGCTTGGCATTCCCGCCGAAGACGCGCTTGGTGCCGATCTCGACGGTTTCATGGATGCGCGCGACAGCGAGGCGTTCCGCAAGCGCATCGCCCGCCTCTTCGCCGGCGGCGTTGGCGAATTGCGTTGGGAGGCGCGCTGTTCGCACCGCGTCGGCGAGTCGCGTCGCGTCGAGATCTATTGCGAGGCCGAGCATGACATGCATGGCGTGGTGACGGGCGTCTTCGGTACCATGGTCGACATCACCGAGCGCCATGCCGCCCTGGAAGAGGTCGAGCGGCTGGCCTTCTTCGATGCCCTGACCAATCTGCCCAACCGACCGCAGCTGATGCACAGGCTGGCCGAGGCGCTGACCGAGACGGCCGCTTCCGGGCGGCACGCGGCTTTGCTCTTTCTCGACCTCGACAATTTCAAGACACTCAACGACACGTTCGGACACGACAAGGGAGACAGTCTGCTGGTAGCGGTTGCCGAGCGCCTGCGCAGCCGCGTCGGTGACGGCGATCTCGTCGCGCGGCTGGGCGGTGACGAGTTCGTGGTCATCCTGCGCAACCTGTCCCCGGATCTGCGCGAGGCGGGGATCCAGGCAGGGCAGGTGGCGGAACGGCTGCGCAGTGGCCTCAACGCCTCTTATGATCTCGCGGGCCACAATCACTACGTCTCGCCCAGCATCGGTATCCGTGTCTTCGGCTCCGAGACAGGTGACGTGGAGACGCTGCTGCGTCATGCTGATCTTGCCATGTACGAGGCCAAGGCGAGCGGGCGCGACAATATCTGCTTCTTCACGATGGAGATGGAGCAATCGGTGATGCGCCGGGCCGGTCTGGAGGCGGATCTGCGCATGGCCCTCGAGGAAGATGCCTTCTTCCTGCATCTCCAGCCGCAGGTCGACCGCGTCGGCGCGATTACCGGCGCCGAGGCGCTGGTGCGCTGGCAGCATCCGGAGCGCGGCTTCGTTTCACCTGCAGATTTCATCCCTGTGGCCGAGGAGACCGGCCTGATCGTTCCGATCGGGCGCCGCGTCATCGAAATGGCTTGCGAACAACTCGCCCGGATACAAGCCGAATTCGGCGATGCCGGCTTCACCATGGCGATCAACATCAGCACCCGGCAATTCCGCGAGCCTGATTTTGCGATCCTGATGGAGCTCGCGGCGAAATACCACGGCGTCGACCCTGCCTGCCTCAAGCTCGAGCTGACCGAGAGCCTGTTCCTCGACGATATGAACTTTGCGATCGGTCGCATGCAGTCCCTGCGTGAGAAAGGTTTCCGTTTCTCGCTTGATGATTTCGGGACCGGCTATTCCTCGTTGACCTATCTGAAGCGGCTGCCCTTCGACGAGATCAAGGTCGATCAGGCCTTCGTCGCAGATATATTGGAGAGCGAGCGCGCCGCCACGATCGTCGAGACCATCATCCGGATGGGCAAGGCCCTCGATCTCGCCGTGATCGCCGAGGGTGTCGAGACCGCAGGTCAGCTGACGCGTCTGCTCGAAGGTGGCTGCGAGGCCTATCAGGGTTATTTCTTCGGCCGCCCCGTCTCCATCGACGACTTTCTTGCAACTCTCAGCGAACGCCGTGCGTTCCTTGATGGCGCGGGCAGGGCCTGAACGCGCGGCGATCTGCCGAGGCGGTATTGGTCACTCGTCCCCTCGCGCCGGTTTGACAGGCCCGCGGGCAACACCCCATATCCGGGAAGCGTTCTAAAGGGAGGATGGCCATGGAATACCTGCACACGATGATCCGCGTCGGCGATGTCGACAAGGCGCTCGATTTCTTCTGCAACAAGCTCGGCATGACGGAAGTGCGTCGCGTAGAGAACGAGAAGGGGCGCTTCACCCTGATCTTCCTTGCCGCCGAGAAGGATATCGAACGCGCCCAGGAGACCCGCGCGCCGCTGCTCGAACTCACCTATAACTGGGACGAGCATGAATATGGTGGCGGGCGCAATTTCGGCCATCTCGCCTATCGCGTCGATGATATCTACGCCACCTGCCAGAAGCTGATGGATCAGGGTGTCACCATCAACCGCCCGCCACGTGATGGCTTCATGGCCTTCATCAAGTCGCCGGACGGCATCTCGGTCGAGCTGTTGCAGCGCGGCGAGCCGCTGCCCTCGCAGGAGCCCTGGGCCTCGATGGAGAATACCGGAAGCTGGTGAGCCGACGCTTTGCCGCCACGCGGCTGCGTCGCGTGGCGGATGGTGGGCTTGTCCCATTCAATGGCTCCCCCTGGGCAGGCAAATCGCGCACGCCATGAAGTGCGTGTGAGAGCGTCATTATCGTTCTTGAGCGAACGCCTCATCGGCGGGCCTTTCGCCACACGCATGACACAGGGCTGCACGATAGCAGGGATCGTACGTTCAAGCCTGCAAGGGGCCGTAACATGCGATCTACCTTCACGCCGCCGGCAAGCGTCAGATGGACCCATGACCGGGCCGAACTCTGGGCGGACGGAGCGGTGCATGTGGCGGGGCTCATTGCTGCGCTGATCGGTGTCGCACTGCTGCTGGGCGTTGCCGCACGCGGAGCGGAAACGGCGCTCGTCGTCGCGCTCGGCATCTATGCAGCCGGCCTCGTCGCGGTGAAGGCGATCTCCGCGCTCTACAACATGTGGCCCGCCTCGCGCGTGAAATGGGTGCTGCGCCGCTTCGACCACGCAGCGATCTATCTCCTGATCGCAGGCACTTATACGCCTTTCCTGATCCTGCTCGACGACCACGGCAGCGCGACGATCCTGCTGGCGGCGATCTGGCTGATCGCAGTGATCGGCGTCGCCTTGAAAATCGGATTGCCCGGGCGCCTCGACCGGTTGTCGATTGTTCTCTATCTCGGGCTGGGCTGGAGCGGTCTGGCGGCGGGGGGCGTCGTCTACCAATCGCTTTCTGCGACGACGCTGGCGTTGGTCGCGGCGGGCGGCATCGTCTATTCCACCGGCGTGATCTTCCATCTGTGGAAGGGGCTGCGCTTTCACAACGCCATCTGGCACGTCTTCGTGCTGGTCGGCAGTGCGCTGTTCTATGCGGCGATCTGGGATGCCACGCTGGCGCGTGCCGCAGCCTGAGGGCCCGCTCAGCGCTTCTGGCAGAGCGGGCAGTAGAAGGTCGAGCGGCCCGATTGCACGATGCGCGTCACCGTGCCGCCGCAGCCCGGCGTGACGCAGGGCTCGCCCTCGCGATCATAGACCCTGAACCCATGCTGGAAATAGCCGAGCGTTCCATCGGTATGCGCGAAGTCGCGCAGGGTCGAGCCGCCGGCAGCGACGGCCTCGGTGAGAACGTCGCGGATCGTTTCCGCGAGCCGATGCGCTGCGGCACGCGGGCGCCCGGTCTTCGTGGCGATGCTGCCGGCCGGCGCTTCCGGGTTGAGGCGCGCGCGAAACAAAGCCTCGCAGACATAGATATTCCCCAGCCCCGCAATCAGCCGCTGATCGAGAAGCGCGGCCTTGAGCGGGGCGAACTTGCCGGCAAACAGCTTCGCGATCACCGCGCCCGAGAGCGCATTGCCCAGCGGCTCCAGCCCCAGACCCTTGAAATGCCTGCATTCCGCGAGGCTGTCGAGCGGGACGAGATCCATGTAGCCGAAGCGGCGCACGTCGTTATAGGTAACGCGGGCATCGCCTTCGAGCGAGAAGATCACATGGTCGTGGATCGCCCCGGCGCCGGGCTCGCGGTGGAATTCTCCGGGGGCGATCAGCGCATCCGGTGTCTCGATCAGGAAGCGGCCCGTCATGCCCAGATGCATGATCAGCGCCTCGCCAGTGGAGAGTCGCGCCACCAGATATTTCGCCCGCCGCTCGAGCGAATCGATCCGCGCGCCGGTGAGCCGCGCGGCGAAGCGGGACGGAAAGGGAAAGCGCAGATCGGGCCGGTTCACCCGCATCTGCGTGATCCGCCGCCCCTCCATGGCGGGCTGAAGCCCCCGCCGGACCGTTTCGACTTCAGGCAGTTCCGGCATTGATCATCACCCCGTGACGAATTTCCTCGCTGCCTTACATAGCCAGAGGCGCGTGGTTTCGCTATCAGATACGCGTGAGTTTCACAGAGCGGGCGGCATCATGAGCGGCGACACCACGCATTTCGGCTATCAGGATATTCCGCTGGAGGAAAAGCAGGGGCGCGTCGATGACGTGTTCCGCTCGGTGGCGCGGCGCTACGACATCATGAACGACCTGATGAGTGCGGGACTGCACCGGCCCTGGAAGGACGCGATGGCGACCGCGCTCTCGCCTTCGCGCACGCGGCCCTTCAAGCATCTCGATGTTGCCGGCGGGACCGGTGACATCGCCTTTCGCATCCTTGATCGCGGCGGCCCGCAAACGCATGTCACGGTGCTCGACATCAATGGCGACATGCTGGATGTGGGGCGCGAACGGGTACCGGCGCAGCATGCGGGGCAGGTTGATTTCGTCGAGGCCAATGCCGAGGATCTGCCCTTCGAGGATAAGAGCTTCGACGGCTACACCATCGCCTTCGGCATCCGCAACGTGCCGCGCATGGAGCGCGCGCTGTCCGAGGCGTTCCGCGTGCTGCGACCGGGCGGGCGGTTCCTGTGCCTCGAATTTTCGAAGGTCGACATGCCCGGCCTCGACAAGGTCTATGACCTTTATTCCTTCAACGTCATTCCCCGGATGGGAAAGATGGTGACGGGGGATGCCGAGAGTTACCGCTATCTCGTCGAATCGATCCGCCGCTTCCCGCCGCCCGGGCTGTTTGCCCAGATGATCGAGGAAGCCGGCTTCCGGCGCGTCACCTGGAAGGCGATGACCGGCGGGATCGTCTGTCTGCATTCCGGCTGGAAGATCTGACGTGTTCGGTGCGCTGGTTCATATCGCCCGCAATATCAGGGCCGGCTACGTTCTCGCCCGGGAGGGCGTCTTCTCGCGAGTGGATCCGCACCCGCTGCCGCCGATGGCGCAACTCGGGCTGAAAATCGCCAGAATGTTCGAGCGAAGCGGCGCGGAAAACGACCCGGCGCGCATGGCCAAGGCCATGGCGCGTCTTGGGCCGTCCTATGTGAAATTCGGCCAGTTCCTCGCCACGCGCCCCGATATCGTCGGCTTTGCCGCTGCGCGCGATCTCGAAGCGTTGCAGGATCGTATGGAGGCGTTCCCGCAGGAGCTTGCGGAAGCAACGCTCACGGAAACGCTCGGGCGTCCGATCAGCGCGGTCTTTGCAGAATTCGGCCCGCCCGTCGCCGCTGCCTCGATCGCCCAGGTGCACAAGGCGTTGTTGAAGACGCGACAGGGTGACAAGCCCGTGGCCGTGAAAATCGTGCGGCCCGGCATACGTGGACGCTTCGCCCGCGATCTGCAGGCGATGCGCTTCGCTGCCCGCCTCGCCGAGGCGATCTCGCCAGAGGCGCGGCGGCTGCGCATGCGCGAGGTGGTCGAGACGCTCGCGCGTTCTGTCACCATCGAGATGGATCTGCGCCTCGAAGCGGCGGCCCTCTCCGAGCTTGCGGAGAATACCGAGAGGGACGAGGAATTCCGCGTTCCGGTTCCCGAATGGGATTACACGGACCGCGATGTGCTCACGATGGAGTGGATCGACGGCATCAAGCTGAACAAGCTCGAAGCGATCGACGCGGCCGGGCATGATCGCGAAATCCTCTCGCGGGTCGTGTTGCAGAGCTTCCTGCGTCAGGCCATTCGCGACGGCTTCTTTCATGCCGACATGCATCCGGGCAATCTCTTCGTGGATGCGCAAGGCAAGCTCGTCGCCATCGATGCGGGTATCATGGGGCGGATCGGATTTCGCGAGCAGCGCTTCCTCGCCGAAATCCTGCTCGGTTTCATCCGGCGCGATTACCTGCGTGTGGCGCAGGTGCATTTCGAGGCAGGATATGTGCCGAGGCATCATTCGGTGCTCGATTTCGCCCAGGCGATCCGCGCCATCGGCGAGCCGATCCACAACCGCCGCGCCGATCAGATCTCGATGGCGCGCGTGCTCGGGCTGCTCTTCGAGATCACCGCGATCTTCGACATGGAGACGCGCACCGAGCTCGTGATGCTGCAAAAGACCATGGTCGTGGTCGAGGGCGTGTGCCGCCATCTCGATCCGCATCTCGATATCTGGAAGGTCTCCGACCCGGTGGTGCGTGAATGGATCGAGCGCAATCTCGGCCCCGTGGGCAAGATCGAGGATGCGGGCCGCGGTCTTTCAACGCTCGCGGGCATCGCCGCCCGCGCTCCGGATATGGCGATACGCGCCGAGCGGCTTCTCACGCAGCTCGAACGTGACACCGAAAACGGCCTCAGCCTTGCCCCCCGCTCGATCGAGCGCGCCGGAGAGGCCGGCGCGTGGCGTTCGCGCTTGCTCGTGGGTGCGCTATGGGTCATCGCCATCGCGCTGGTGGTGGGGGTGGTGAATGGCGGGTGAGGATTGTGTTAAGGCATGATACGCCATCATCGGGCGCGATTCGGTGTGCCAAGGGAGGGGATGCGATGACGGCGATCTTCACCATCGGCTATGAGGGCAACGATATCGAGCGCTTCGTCGAAACGCTGGAAGTCGCCGGCATCCGCAAGGTCGCGGATGTTCGCGCCGTTGCAGTTTCGCGCAAGAAGGGTTTTTCGAAGACCGCTCTCGCGGCGCGTCTCGCCGAGGCGGGAATCCGCTACGCGCAGTTTCGCGCGCTCGGCGATCCGAAGCCGGGGCGGGAAGCTGCGCGCGCCGGGCGCCATCAGGAATTCTTGAATATCTATACGAATCATTTAAAGTTGCATGAGTCGCATGATGCACTCGGGGATCTTGCGGATTATGTTGCCGATGAGCCAACCTGCCTTCTCTGCTATGAGCGCGATCCGGCAACCTGCCACCGCCTGATCGTCGCTGAGCGGATCGGCGAGCGCTTGTCGGCGGGAATTTTTCATCTGTTTGCGGACAAGCTGGAAAAGTATAGCCAGGATGCTTCAACGATCCCGCGCCCTGATCCTCGTAAAGGCCTTGCCGCAGCCGAGTAGGAAGCACCAGGAAACGGTCTGCTGCGCCGGTGTGACGGTGGAGGGGGCGTGGAAGTGGCTCTATCCGATCCGGTTTCGGCAACTCGATGAGGGCAGTACGTTCCGTCGTTGGGACTGGGTCGATTTTGAGTACGAGCTTGCGCCGCAGGACAAGCGCCGCGAGAGTTGCAGGGTCTTCGAAGATCGAATTCAAGTGAGCGGGCACATGAAGCAAAA
>NZ_DATGCW010000234.1:0-11122 GCF_035311605.1 Saliniramus sp. | reverse complement strand
CATCACGCTGGTCGGCGCGACCACGGAAAATCCCTCCTTCGAGCTCAATGCGGCGCTGCTCTCGCGCGCCCGCGTGCTCACCTTCCATGCCCTCGACGAGGAGACGATCGCACAATTGTTGACCCGCGCCGAAGCGATCATGCAGCGCCCCCTCCCCATCGACAACGACGCCCGCGCAGCCCTCGCGCGCATGGCCGATGGCGATGGGCGCGCCGCGCTCACCCTCGCCGAGGAACTCTGGCGCTCCGCCGGCGAAGACGAGCGCTTCGACACGGCTGGGCTCGTCAACGTGATCCAGCGCCGGGCACCGATCTATGACAAGGGACAGGAGGGCCATTACAATCTGATCAGCGCCCTGCACAAATGCGTGCGCGGCTCCGATCCCGACGCGGCCTTGTATTATCTCGCGCGCATGCTCGATGGCGGCGAGGATCGCCTCTTCATCGCGCGCCGGCTGGTGCGCATGGCGGTGGAGGATATCGGGCTCGCAGACCCGCAGGCCCTCACCATCGCCAATGCGGCGAAGGACGCCTATGATTTTCTCGGCTCGCCGGAGGGCGAGCTGGCACTGGCAAAGGCCGCCGTCTATCTGGCGACGGCACCGAAATCGAACGCGCTCTACAATGCCTACAAGGCGTCCATGCGCGCGGCGAAGGAACACGGCTCGCTGATGCCGCCGAAGACCATCCTCAACGCACCCACGAAACTCATGAAGCAGGAGGGCTACGGCGCGGACTACGTCTACGACCACGACGCGCCGGATGCATTTTCGGGGCAGAATTACTGGCCGGAGAAACTCGGTCGGCAACGCTTCTACGATCCCGTCGATCGCGGCTTCGAACGCGACATCCGCAAACGGATGGAATGGTGGGACAAGCTGCGGCGGGAGAGGGGGTGAGCGACGGCGACAGGTTCGCGAAAATCACGTGGAACGCGATTAAAGATTGCCATATCTCACAAAAAACACTATATAATTGCATACAAACACAGGCCAAACAGGATATATTCGAGTATGGCAGTTCGCACCTTGGCGCAACTTTCGGTGAAGAGCATGTCGCGGAATCTGGTTGATACGATCAGGCTTTTCTGCACGGTGGCGATTATCGTTGCCGCGATTGCACAACTCGCCTCGGGCCTGACCGAACCGGCCATCTTCCTCCTGTCCACCTTGGTTGCTGCGTTGGTTATCGGCTTACCGAAGCTTCTTCGGGCGATTTGGCCTGACGGCAATACAGCGTCCTGACGATACGATTCATGTGATGGCTGTTCTCGGGCCGGAAGCGGTTGCGACACTGACGATAGTGTTTGGCGTGCTGTTTGCTCTGCTGGCGGGTGTGGTCTTGATGCTGCTGCGGATCAGTTGGGATCACTTGTTCCATCTCGTCAAACAGATATCCAGCTATCCGTTCTCGACGGTACCCTTGGCAATTTTGTTGTGGAATTGTGTCGCCATCAACTTCAATGCCTGGCAGGACAATACCGAGGCCATAGAGGCATGGAGCCGCATCCAAAGCGATTCAGCACATGTCTTCGGCATCGGCACCACATTGCTCGCCTATGCGCGTTTCTCGATGATCATTTCGGCAACAGCGGATCTGGTCGACAGCGTACGGGAGCGTCTGGCCGCTTTCTCTCGCCAGCCATAGACACAACCCAAAATTAACTTTATGCACGCTTAGCGCGCATAATCGCGCTAGACAACTATTTCATAAGTTGTATTGACTGATTGCACCCGCAATACGTGTGCAGCTGGTCATGCTCGAAGATTTCATTGCTGAAGCGCAGGCCGCCTCTGGCGGGGCGGAGCGCTCGAACTACCAGATCTTCGTGCAGAAGCTCTGCGAAGCGCTCGACGTCGCGCCGCCGGGAATGGCCGGGCCGGATCATGAGCGCAACGACTACGTGTTCGAGCGCCGCGTCGATTTCAGGCATCCCGACGGCACCACCACGCCCGGCTATATCGATTGCTACAAGCGCGATCACTTCATCCTGGAAGCCAAGCAATCGAAGCGCCGGCAGGCTCCGGATGCGCCCGCGCGCCGCGTCGCCCGACCGGGCTGGGACCGCGTCATGGCCGAGGCGCGGCGGCAGGCGGAAAATTATGCGCGCGCCCTGCCCGTCGATCACGGCTACCCACCCTTCCTGATCACTGTCGATGTCGGGCAGGCGATCGAGATTTATGCCGATTTCTCCGGGCTGGGGAAGAACTACGCCCATTTCCCCGATCGCAATTCCTACCGGATCAACCTCGACGATCTGCGCCGCGAAGATATCCGCAAGCGCCTGCGGGCGGTCTTCATCGCACCGCGCAAGCTCGACCCGACCCGCCACGCATCCCGGGTGACCCGGGTCATCGCCGCGCGCCTCGCCCGTGTCGCGCGCCGGCTGGAGAAGCGCCACGAGCCGGTCGAGGTGGCGCAATTCCTGATGCGCTGCCTCTTCACCATGTTCGCCGAGGATTCCGGCCTGCTCCCCGCACGCGGCTTTCGTGATCTCCTCGGCCAGCTCAGGCTGAAGCCGGACAATGCCGTACCGGCGCTGACCGATCTGTGGCGGCGGATGGATAGTGGCGGCTACGAGCCGCGCCTGATGGCGACGATCAAGCGCTTCAACGGGACCCTGTTCAAGGACGCTACCGCGCTCCCGCTCGCCTGTGAAGAGCTGAACGAACTCGCCATCGCCGCATCCTATGACTGGCGCGATGTCGAGCCGGCGATTTTCGGCACTCTGCTCGAACGCGCTCTTGACCCCCGCGAGCGGGCGCGGCTCGGCGCCCATTACACGCCGCGCGCCTATGTCGAGCGCCTCGTCGTGCCCACCATCCTCGATCCGCTGCGCGCCGAATGGGACGAGGCGCGCACCCGGGCCGATGTCCTGCACGAAGCGGGCGATGATCGCGGCGCCGTCGCCGTCATCCGCGCCTTTCACCACCGCCTGTGCACCATCCGCGTGCTCGATCCCGCCTGCGGCACCGGGAATTTTCTCTATGTGGCGCTGGAAATGCTCAAGCGTCTCGAAGGGGAGGTGCTGGAAGCACTCGATGCGCTGGGCGAGGACCAGGCGCGTCTCGCCATGGAAGGTGAGACAGTGGGCCCGAAGGAGTTCTACGGGCTGGAACTCAATCCCCGCGCCGTCCCCATCGCCGATCTGGTGCTCTGGATCGGCTATATCAAATGGCAGCGCCGCACGACGAGCCTTGCCTCGCTGCCCGAGCCGATCCTGCAGGCTTATGGCGCGATCCGCCAACAGGATGCGATTCTGGATGCGGATGCGAAGATCCCGCACCGCGACGATAGCGGCGCGCCGGTCACGAAATGGGACGGGGTCAGCCATCGCCCGCACCCGGTCACCGGCGATCCGGTGCCTGATCCGAGCGCTCGGATCCCGGTTCATGATTACCGAAATCCGCGCCCGGCGCCCTGGCCGGAAGTCGAGTTCATCATCGGCAACCCGCCCTTCATCGGCGGCAAGGACATGCGCGAGGAACTCGGCGACGGTTACCGGGAGGCCTGCCGCAAGGCGCGCCCAAAGGTTCCCGGCGGCGCCGATTTCGTCATGCATTTCTGGGACGAGGCGGCAGTCCGGCTCTTGCGCAAGCCAACGAAACAGGCCCCCAACCCGCTGATCCGCTTCGGTTTCATCACCACGAATTCGATCACCCAGACCTTCTCCCGCCGCGTCATCGAGCGCCATCTCGAAGCGCGCGAGCCGCTCTCGCTGGTCTATGCCATCCCCGATCATCCCTGGCTCAAGGCACCCGACAAGGCCGCCGTGCGGATCGCGATGACCGTATGCGAGCGCGGCCGGCATGAGGGCGCGCTCGAAACCGTCACCGAGGAAGCCGATCTGAAGACCGACACCCCGCGCGTCGAGCTCGCGCGCAGGACCGGGATGATCCGGGCGAAGCTGACGCTCGGCGCCGATCTGAGCCAGGCGCGAGCGCTCGCCGCCAACGAGGCGCTGTGCAGCCGTGGCGTCGTGCTGCACGGCGCGGGCTTCATGGTCACGCCGCGACAGGCAAAGACGCTCGGGCTGGGGCGCATCGAAGGGCTCGAGGCCCATATCCGCGATTACCGCAATGGCCGCGACATCGCCGGGCGCCCGCGCGGGGCGAAGGTGATCGATCTCTACCCGCTGGCGCGCGAGGAGGTCAAGGCGCGCTTCCCGGCTGTCTACCAGCACGTTCTCGAACGGGTGAAACCGGAGCGCGACCAGAACAACATGAAGTTCCGGCGCGAGAACTGGTGGTGGTTCGGCGCGACCCACAAGGAACTGCGCGCCTTCCTCGACGGCCTGCCGCGCTACATCACCACCATCGAGACCGCCAAGCACCGCTTTTTTCAATTCCTCGACGGGGATGTGCGCCCGGATAACAAGCTGATCAATATCGGCAGCGACGACGCGGCTCTGCTCGCCGTGCTCTCCTCCTCACTGCATTGCTGGTGGTTCCAGGCGAATGCCGGGAAAATCGGGGTCTATGCCCTCGACAGCGTCTATGTAAAGACCCGCGTCTTCGACACCTTCCCCTTCCCGCCCTGCCTCAATCCGCGCCTGCCCGACCACCATCCGCAGGCCGCCCTGCGCAAGCGGCTGCGCAAGCTCGGCGAGAAGCTCGACGCGTTCCGCAAGGAGCGCATCGCCGCCCATTCCTTCATCACCATGACCGGGCTCTACAACGCGCTCGAACAGCTGCGCCTTCGCGCGGCGGGGCTCGTCAGGGAGCCGATGAGCGAGGCCGAGCGGGATTTTCACGAGGCCGGGCTGATCTCGGTTCTGGCCGAGATCCATGACGAGATCGACGCCGCCGTGCTCGAGGCCTACGGGCTCGACCATCTCGCGCCGGCTCTCGTCGGCCAGCCCGGCGCGACGACACCGCTGTCGCAAGAGAAACCCCCAGCGCTCGCTTCCGCAGAGGAAGAGCTGTTGAGCACCCTCGTCGCGCTCAACCAGGAGCGCCAGCGCGAAGAACAGCAGGGCCAGGTGCGCTGGCTGCGCCCGGAATTCCAGATCTCGCGGCTGGCCCACAAGCTGCCCGCGTCTCCGGACGAGCAGCTCTTCGCCGATCTCGTCGTCGCCCCGCAGGATCTGCGCATCAAATGGCCGAAAGATACCGCCGAACAGCTGCGTCTGGTGCGCCGCCTGCTCATCGCGACCCCGTCCCCCGCCCCCGATATCGCCATCGCCGAAGCCTTTGCAGGAAAGGGCAGCAAGCAGCGCCGCGCCCATGTGCGCGACGCGCTGGAAGCGCTGGCGACGCGCGGGATCGTCAGGAAAATTGCAGGCAGCACCCCGGCACGATACTTCATCCCACGCTGAATCATGACGAGAGGATTGTATCTTCCTTTAGGGAAGAGGCATAATTTGACTTCGAATCGCAGATCGTACCGGACATGAATTCAAGATTGGCCTCTTTGATAATTATCGCCCTGATCGGCGCGCTGGCTTTCTGGGATGAGGCTCCCTGGCAGGGCGAAAACGGGCCATCGACCGTCGAGCCGGTCGTCATCACGGATGGTCGCTCCGGCGGCACGCTCGCGCCGCGTCTGACCGGCCTGGTGCGCGTCGTCGATGGCGATACCATCAGTCTGGGCGAGCACCGCATCCGCCTGCACGGGATCGATGCACCGGAATCCGATCAGGCCTGTCTCGATCCGCAAGGCGCACCCTGGCCCTGCGGTGACGCGGCGACGGAGCGACTTGCGGCCCTGATCGGCGACGATCCGGTGCATTGCAGCGAGCGCGATATCGACCGCTACCAGCGTATCATCGGTGAATGCTTCACGGACAGCACCAATCTCAACGCCACCCTTGTGGCGGAAGGCCTCGCCTTCGCCTATCGTCGCTTCAGTCTGGACTATGCCGGGCTGGAGGATGAGGCGCGCGAAGCCGGGCGCGGTATCTGGGCGGGTACGGTTCAGGCGCCGTGGGACCATCGGCGTAATCCGCAGCATATGTTGATCCCTGATGTCGGCGCGACCGGCAGCACGTCAGCCGCGCAGGATGCCGGCTCCGGCCTTCAACCGCCCGGCGATTGTGCCATCAAGGGCAACATCAACCGACACGGTGAGCGCATCTATCACACCCCGGACAGTTCTTCCTACAGCCGCACCCGGATCGACGAGAGTCGCGGTCAGCGCTGGTTCTGCACGGAAGAGGAAGCCCGCGCGGCGGGGTGGCGCGCGCCGCGCGGCTGAGCGTTACGCCTCTTCGGTGACGATATGCTCGTCTGACACGCCGAGACTTTTCACGGCTTTCTCGACCGCCTCGATCATCGGCGGCGGACCACAGATATAGACGTTGTTGCTCCAGTCGGGGACATTGGCCTTCAGGAAATCCGCCGTTATGTCCTGACGCGGCACGGTAGCTCCGTTCTCGTCAGTCACCGTGAAGATGCATTCCAGCCCGGGCATCCCCTCCCATTCCTCGCGCAGGATGATGTCGCGCTCGGTTCTGTTCGAGAAGATCAGCGTGCACCCGGAGAGCTTGTTGTCTCGCGCGCGCCTGCGCAAAATCGGGATGAAGGGCGTGATCCCCGCCCCGCCGGCGATGAAGACACCGGGGCCCTGATCATTGATCGCCCCCCATGGCTCATCGATCAGCACCGTGTCGCCGGGGCGCAGATCCGCGATGCGTTTGGTGACGCCGTCATGATCGGGATAGCTCTTGATCGTGAATTCGAGGATCGGCTCGTCCGGCTGGCTCGTGAAGGTGAACGGCCGCTTCTCCTCGCGCCAGCCATCCTGATCGAGGGCGAAATCCGTCGCCTGGCCGGGCGTGAAGTCGTAGCCCTCGGGCCGCGTGAAAACAAGGCGGTTGGTATCGTGCGTCAGCGCGGAAATTTCGCGTAGCGTGATGCGATGCATGAAGTTCCTCCTTTGCCAGAAGAAACTGTGAAGCTACGCTGTCGGTTCCGGAAAATGACCGGCTCGACCGCATCTGCGGCCAAATGTCTGCCCCGCGCACTCCCGGCCAAACCGTGCATGCCTGACGAAAAAAGGCCCCGCCAGTTCTGCTGACGGGGCCGTAACATGCCAGTTCGGGCAATGCGCCCCGCAGATCAGCCGGCGAAACCGGCGATCCACTTCTGCAATTCGCCCTTGGGCGCCGCACCGACCTTCTGGCCGGCGAGTTCACCGTCCTTGAAGACCATGAGCGTCGGGATCGAACGGATGCCGAGCTGGCCGGCGACGGCCTGGTTCTCGTCGATATTGAGCTTGGCGATCTTCACCTTGCCGCCCATCTCCTCGGAGATCTCCTCCAGAGCGGGGCCGATCATCTTGCAGGGGCCACACCATTCGGCCCAGAAATCCACCACGACGGGTTCGGAAGATTTCAAAACGTCGGTCTCGAAGCTCGCATCGGTCACATTTACGGTCGCCATGGCGTCACCTTTCTCGATTGATTTCCCAACACATATGCGCCTGTCGGCACTCTCGCAAGTTACGCACCATGCCGGACATGACATTGCACACGAAGATGTGTCTCACCCGCCCGGTTCCGGCGGCGCGATCAGCCGCAGAGCCGCCTCGAGATCCGCCGCAGGAAGCTCGCGCACCTGCGGCCCCGCCGTCCAGACCATGAAGGCGCGGATCGTCCGGTCGGGATAGATCTGCGCCAGCAGCGCCCGGTAGAGCGCCATCTGCGTGAGATAGCGCGGCGAGAGGGGGGCGTCCGGATCGGGCGGGCGGGCGCTCGTCTTGAAATCGGCAAAACAGATCGCGTCCGCGCCGATGGCGAGCCGGTCGATCTGGCCGGTCACCCCGACGCGTGCGCCCGCCTCCCCGACGCCGACCAGGCCGGAGACCGGCGCTTCGGCCAGCGCATCGGCAGCGAAGAGTGGCGTGAGGCGTTCATCCTCGATTACCTTGAGCGCATCGGCGACGATGGCCGCGCGCATCGTCGCGTCGAGCCCGCCGGCACGGGCGGCGACGAAGGCGCGGGCCGCTTCCGCGCGCCGATCCGCCGGGATCGCCGGCAGGCGCTCGATCAGGGCATGGATGAGCACGCCGCGCTGGCGGGCGCTGGGGTCGAAGGGGCGATCGCGCAGGCTGGCCGGCGCATCAGAGGCGCCGAGCGCGCTGGACGGGCGCAGGGGCGGCGCCGGCTCCGGCTCGGGGGCGCTCATCCGGGTGAGCCAGTCGGGCAAGGGGAAGGCCTGCGGCGCCACCACCGCGCTTTTCTGCGGCGCGGCGGGGGCAAGCGCCGGGTCGTACCACAAGCCGACCGTGCCATAGGGCATTTCGGTCTCCTCGAGCCCGTAGGATCCCGCTTCGAGCGCCCGGCTGATCCGCGCTGTCCAGCAATCGGGGGGCAATTCCTTGTCCTTCTTGCCGCCATAGGGGGCGAGGACGAGATGATCGGCGGCACGGGTCAGCGCCACATAGAGCAGCCGGTTACGCTCCTGCGCATCCGCCGCCTCCTTGCAAGCGCGCGCCTCGGCGAGAATCTCCGGCTCCCTCTCCTTGCCCGGCGACCAGACCGGCAGCGCCCCGCCGATATCGTACAGGGCCGCCCCGTGATTGCCCGCCCGGGTCGCCTGGTCGATGACCAGAACCAGCGGCGCTTCGAGCCCCTTGGCGCCATGCACGGTCATCACCCGGACCTCGCGCCCCTCGGCTTCGAGATCGCGGCGGATCTCGCGCTCGGCGCCGGAAAAGCTCTCCAGAAAGGTCGCGAGGGACGGTGTCTGCGGATGTTCGGCATTGAGCGCTTCCGCGAGGAAGGCGTCGATCGCGTCACCCGCCTCGACCCCCAGCCGCGCGACGAGACGCCGGCGCCCGCCCTCGGGCCCGAGCAGGGCGGCGAAGAAGGCGAAGGGGCCGTGCCGCGCGGCGAGATCGCGCCAGCGCGCATGGTGCGCGAGCGCAGCCTGCGCCTTGGCATCCCCTGCCTCCGCATGGCGTTCGAGCGCATCATACAGGCTCACGCCATCGCCGCGATCGACGCCGATGCGGATGAGATCGTCGTCGTCCCAGCCGACGAGCGGCGATTTCAGGACGGTGGCGAGGGTAAGATCATCACCGGGCAGAAGCGCCGCGCGCCCGGCCGCCACCAGATCCTGCACGGCGATATGGGCGGCGATGTCCAGCCGATCGGCACCGGCGACGGGGATGCTGCGATCCTTCAGGGCGCGGATCGTGGCGAAGAAGGCCGGGTTGCGGCTGCGGGTCAGTATCAGGATCTCGCCGGGATGCCAGACCCGCCCCGTGGCATCACCCTCGCGCGTCCAGGCCTCCACCGCCTGCGCGATCCGCTGCGCCAGCCGCACCGGCGGCGATGCCGCATCCGGCTCGTCCAGCGGATGCGTCCAGGCATCGGGATCGGGCGCCTCCTCTGCCCGCTCGAAAGGCCAGATCTCGACCCGGGCGGGCTTGCCGATGCGGCTGCTCTGATGCGACGTGCCGGTGATCTCGTCCTCGAAGCTCAAGCCCTCGAAATTGCGTTCATCGGCAAAGACCGCATCCACCGCTTCGAGAATGGCAGGCGCCGTGCGGAAGGAGACGGTGAGTTGCACGTTCTCGAAGGCCCGGGCGACGCCCTTCGCCTTGTCCTGCCAGTAACGCCGGCTTTCCGAGAACTTGCGCGGCTCCGCGCCCTGGAAGGAATAGATCGACTGCTTTTCGTCTCCCACCGCGAAAACCGTGCGCAGCGCATTCCCCGCCTGGCCGGAACCGGCAAAGAAATCGCCCGTCACCGCGCGCAGGATGTCCCATTGCGCCGGGTTGGTATCCTGCGCCTCGTCGACGAGGACGTGGTCGATGCCGCGATCGAGCTTGTAGAGCACCCAGCCGCCGGCGGGGCCGGCCAGCAGATCACGCGTCTTGCCGATCAGATCGTCGAAATCGAGCATGGAGAGCCGCGCCTTGCGCGCCTCGATACGCCGGAACAGATCGCGCGCGACGGTGAAAAGCGCCCATGTGCGCTGCCAGGCCTCGATGCGCCCCATCCGCATGCGCAGGGAAACGAGCCGTTCCTGCTCGGCGGCGAGGCGTTCCTTGACGTGGTCCGGGATCGTCTTGGTGCCAAGCGACCTGGCGGGTGTGCCCCGCCCCTCCTTCGTGAAGAACAGCGTCAGATACAAGGCGCTTCGCTGCGCCGGATCATCCGTCGCGGCAGCAGCGATCAGCGCATCAGCGCGATCCTTGTCCGTCTTGCCGCCGGTCTGCAGGATCGCCACCAGATCGGCCCATTCCGAAACCGGAATCCCGCCATCGAGGATCTGTGCTTCCAGCGCGGCGAGGCTCTCGCCTTCGCCGACTTCGAGCCTTGCCCGGATCTCGGCGAGCGCCTTTTCGAAAGCATCATCGTCACGCAAGACCGCGCGCTTGCGCATTGCCGCCCGGATCAGAGCGGTTCGCCCGTCTCCGCCGCCATGGGCCGCGTCAAGAATATCGAAGGCCGCGCGCATCGTGGCATCGGCGCCGGCATGGGCGAGCGTGTCGGACATCGCCGCATCGAACAGAACCGCGCCCTGCACCTCGTCGAGCATGGCAAACCGCGCCGGCACGCCGGCCTCGAACGGGGCGATATGCAACAGGCGCTCGCAGAACGCATGGATCGTCCCGATCTTGAGCCCACCCGGCGTCTCCACTGCGCGGGCGAAGAGCCGCCGCGCCAGGGCGAGCCGCGCCACATCGGGTTCGCGCCCGTCGAGATCGCGCAGAGCCTGTGCGAGCGCCGCATCGTCATGCGTCACCCAGGCCGCGAGGCGGTCGAAGACGCGCATCTGCATGTTGGCCGCCGCCGCCTTGGTGAACGTCAGGCAGAGGATGCGGTTGGGCGCGACTCCCTCCAGCAGCAGGCGCAGCACCCGGTCGGAGAGCACCTTGGTCTTGCCCGAACCGGCATTGGCCGACACCCAGGCGGAGCGATCGGGCATCGCCGCGCGGCGCTGGCGCGCCGTCGTATCGCTGATCGGATCGCCGCTCATGCTCGCACCGCTCATGCGCTCTGTCCATCGCCGCCGCCGCTGACCGACCATTCCCTGACCCGGGCGAGATGGTCGTAATCATTGTAGGCCTTGGCGAATTGCGGATAGGGCCGCGACATGTAGCCGAGCTCCCCCTTGATGAAACGCGCCACCAGACCGCGCAGGCGGGCCACATGATCGGCGATGATCTCC
>NZ_DATGCW010000233.1:0-10715 GCF_035311605.1 Saliniramus sp. | reverse complement strand
GCGAGGAATTGCTTGTAGGCGGGCAGGTCGAAGGGCTTGCCGCGCCGTTCACGGTGCCAGTCGTCGATCTCTTTCTGCATGGCCGCGCGCTTGTCCAGGAGTTCCCGGTTGCGCGGGCCGAAATCGTGGATCAGGGCCGAGAACCCGGACCAGAAGGCGTCCGGCGCGATACCGGTCCCGGGCAGGGCCTCGTTCTTGATGAAGCCGTGCAGTGCCTTGTCGATGCCAAGACCATGGACGGTGATGCGATCATTCGCCGTGTTCTGCGCGCTCATGTCATGATCCCCGATGCGTTTCCTGAATGATTCCATGCCCGCCATCGGCCCGTCTCGCGGTTCCGGGGGCAGGTTTCTCCGATGGCGGAAGGATAACGCCGTGATGCGGTCCTGCAATTTCAAAGATTGACTTTTATTTTTGCGAATTCGGAAAAGATTGCGCACATGTTTCATGGGCATGTTTCATGCAAATGTTTCATGCAAATGTTTCATGGGCAGGGTTCGTGAACACTTGTCGCGCGCGTCCTGCGATGCCAATTAGACCCCATGTCGCATGCAAGCCTCCTCGCCCCCGTCTTCGCCCAGGTCGCCATGACCTTCATCCTGCTCTTCTGGATGGGGCGTGAACGCTATGCCGCCATTGCCCGCAAGGAGATCGATGTGCAGGATGTCGTCTTTGGTGACGGCAAATGGCCGAAAAAGGCGCGGCAGGTCGCGGCATCATTCCATAACCAGCTCGAGATTCCACCGCTGTTCTACCTCGTCAGCGTGCTCGCGTTGATTACCGAGACGGCGGGGCCGGCCTTCCTCGCCCTCGCATGGGCCTTCGTGATCAGCCGAATCGCCCATATGGCGATCCACGTCACCTCCAACGACGTGAAACTGCGCGGGCCCGCTTACGTCATCGGCGTGTTCATCCTGATGGCCATGTGGGTTGACTTAGGCTTTTCTGTTATTTTCTAGCGTCTTAAAAACATCAAATTTTTATAGAACCACAGCAGTTTCATGGTCGGGGTGTTCAAGGTTGGTCGGAGCAGTGGTGTATAGATTTAACACTTGCCGGTAAGGATTGGGCGGCTATTGTCGACAAAATCAAGAACGGGAGAATCAAAATGGCAGAACGTAAATCAGCCCTCAAACGTGCTCCTGAACGGCCTGCCCTTCGGGCGCTTCTTGATCACGCAAAGACGGTCGAACTAACCGAAGAGCAACTGCTCGATCAGCGGATCAGCTTTGTGTATGGGAATGCTCCCAAGGGTTCGCGCATCACGCGCGAGTCGGCAGAAAAAGCCGCCCACAGTCTCAGAGTGAGCGTGCGACGAGAGGCATGATCATCGCCCTGTACTGACGGAAGAGAGCATTGTATGTTTATTCTTGAGCAAGAGAACCAAGATCTTTTTGATAGAATACAAGAGCAAAATCTGAACCGTCAGTACGAACTTCTCACAAATTGTATAGAAATTGGCCTGCTTAAAGGTCCGGCTGCCTTCGATAAGTATCTTCTGTGGGCTCTCAATCATGTTGCGGTTACAAATATTTCACAATTCGGAGGGCGGTTCCGTCGCGAGCCGATCTATGTCGGCAATCACAAGCCACCTCATTTCAAGGATGTCGATGAGTGGATGGACCGCTTCATCTCGACGGTTCAGGAAAACTGGTATGTCTGGACGGAAACGGAGCTTGCTGCCTACGGGCTCTGGCGGCTGAACTGGATTCACCCCTTCATCGAGGGCAACGGGAGAACCGCACGGGCCGTTTGCTACTATCTGCTCTGCGTGCGATCCGGCGCGCTCCTGCACGGCAGGAAGATCGTGCCCGAGCGCATCAGGGATGACCGGAAGGGATACGAGAGCGCCCTGATCGCCGCTGACCGGGAATGGGATGCGGGGCACCTGAACTTTTCGGAAATGGAAGAATACCTCGCCGCTTTGCTGCAAGCTCAGCTGGAGGATGACGGTCTCCCTTATCAAGGTGGCCGTTGACGGTGTAGACCGTTCGCCTCGCCGGCGCCCCGGACCGACGAGCTGGAGCCGGGCGTGCTACAATTTCCCCTAGGGATACCATGTGGAGAGCCGACCATGTTCCGGCTGGCTGGATGGTGCCCTTCACTCCGGAATAATCATGACACCCGCCGCCCGGCTATCCGCCGCCATGGAGATCCTCGCCGATCTCGACGCTCGTCGCCGCCCCGCCTCGGAGGCGCTCAAGGATTGGGGATTGTCGCATCGTTTTGCCGGGTCGAAGGACCGCGCGGCCATCGCTTCGCTGGTGCATGACAGCCTGCGGCGTCGCGCCAGCGCTTCCCGGGTGATGGGGTCGGACAATCCGCGCGCCGTCGTGCTCGGCATGCTCGCGCTGCTGCGCGGGCAGGATGTCGATGCGATCGCCGAGCTATGCGACGGCAGCCGTTTCGCGCCTGCCCCGCTCAGCGATGAGGAGCGCGCGCGCCTCGCGAAGCCCTTGCCCGCCGATGCGCCGGCGGCGGTCGCAGGGGATTACCCGGAATGGCTCGACGATGCGCTCAATGAGGCCTTCGGGGAGGATCGCGCGGCGGAAATGCAGGCGCTCGCGACGCGCGCGCCGGTGGATATCCGCGCCAACACGCTCAAGACGGACCGAACCGCCTTGCAGGACATGCTCGCCCATCTCGCGCCGGTGGAGACGCCGCATGCGCCGCACGGGCTGCGCATCCTGCCTGGGCCTGACGGGCGCGGGCCGTCCTTGCAGAGCGAACCGGAATTCATCAAGGGATTGTTCGAGATCCAGGACGAGGGCTCGCAGCTCGCTGCCCTGGCAAGTGGCGCCGCACCGGGCGAGCAGGTGATCGATCTGTGCGCGGGTGGCGGGGGCAAAACGCTCGCCATGGCCGCGTTGATGGAGAATCGCGGCCAGATCTTCGCGACCGATTCCGACAAGCGCCGCCTCGCGCCGATCCACGACCGCCTCGCCCGCGCCGGTATCCGTAACGTGCAGGTGCGCACACCGCGCGGAACGGAGGACCCGCTGGCCGATCTTGCAGACAGCGCCGATTGCGTCCTGGTCGACGCGCCCTGTACCGGGGCGGGGACCTGGCGGCGCAATCCGGATGCGAAATGGCGGTTGCGACCCGGCAGCCTCTCGGGGCGTGTCGGCGAGCAGGAGCGGGTGCTCGATCGCGCTGCGGCGCTGGTCAGGCCCGGTGGGCGGCTCGTCTATGTGACCTGCTCGATCCTGCCGTCGGAGAATGATGCGGCCGTCGCCGGGCTGCTGGCGCGCGATCCGCGTTTCACGGCGGTGCCTGACGCGGAATGGCTCGCGCAGGCGGGGCTCGAGAGGCTGGCGGATGTGAGCCGCAAGAGCGGTTACGGGCGGCAACTGACGCCGCTGCGCACCGGCACGGACGGCTTCTTCATCGCGGTCCTGCGCCGCACAGGGTGAGTTTACAGGACCTTCCTGCGCGTTATGGCGCTTGCCCGAAACGCGATGACGGCGCGGGCCGAGGCGCCGCGCCGTCACAAGGGACCAATCACCGTCGCGGCCGGCGAGCCATTCCTGTGGCCTGCTCCGCCGCGTCCGGCTATCTGACCAGTTCGGGCAACCAAAGGGCGATCTGCGGGAAGTACCAGATCAGAGCCAGCGCCAGAAGCTGGATCAGCACGAAGGGTATGATACCCTTGTATATGTCCATGGTGCTGACACTCGCCGGCGCCACGCCGCGCAGATAGAACAGCGCAAAGCCGAAGGGAGGCGTCAGGAAGCTCATCTGCAGGTTGATCGACATCATCACGCCGAGCCAGACCGGATCGACCCCCATCATCAGCAGGATCGGCGCGACGATCGGCACCACCACGAAGATGATCTCGATGTAGTCGAGGAAGAAGCCGAGGAAGAACATCAGCGCCATCACCGCCAGCACAGCACCCACGGTGCCGCCGGGCAGGTTGTTGAGCACGTCCGTGACGATTTCCTCACCGCCCAGCGAACGGAAGACCAGCGCAAAGACCGAGGCGCCGAGCAGGATGACGAAGACCATCACCGTAATCTGCATCGAGGAGCGCATCACTTCCGTGAGAATGCCGGCCCGGAAGGTGCGCCAGAAAGCGACCACGATTCCGTAGACGAGAATGGCGACTGCGATGGTCACCGCCGCAACGGCCAGCCAGGTGGTGAATTCGACGACGCTGCGCTGGAAGCTCAGATTGAAGAAGATGCGCGAGAAGACGATGAAGGCCACCGCAAGACCAGCCCCATAGATCGGCCACGGCGAACTGTCCTTGCTGGCGATGGCGAGGCCGGCCAGCAGCACCGCACCAACGGCACCGACGGCAGCGGCTTCGGTGGGTGGCGCGGCACCAACCAGGATGGAACCGAGCACGGCGAGGATCAGCACGGCCGGCGGGACCAGCACCCGGAGCACCTTCTTGCGCAATTCCTGCTTGTTGATATTGACCGGAATTGGCGGGCAGGCAGCCGGACGCACGGCCGCGACCAGCATGACATAGGCCATGTACATGCCAACCAGCATCAGCCCGGGCATCAGCGCGCCGGCGAAGAGATCGAGCACATTTACGGGGCGTACCACGACGTCCCACTGGCCCTGCGCCATCAGGGTGTTGCGGGCCTGCGAAGCCGCACCCTGGAGAATGTCGCCGAGCAGGACGAGCACGATCGAGGGCGGGATGATCTGGCCGAGCGTGCCCGAGGCGCAGATCACGCCCGTGGCAAGCCGCTTGTCATAGCCGTTGTTGATCATCACCGGCAGGCTGAGCAGCCCCATGGTGATCACGGTCGCTCCCACGATACCCGTCGAGGCGGCGAGCAGCATGCCCACCAGCACCACGGCGATGCCGAGGCCGCCACGCAGCGAGCCGAACATTTGGCCCATCGTCTCGAGCAGGCTCTCGGCGATGCGCGAGCGCTCCAGCATCACGCCCATGAAGACGAAGAGTGGTACGGCGACGAGAATGTAATTCGTCATCGTGCCGAAATAACGGTTCGGCAGCGCACCGAGATCACTCAGGCGCACGATGTCGAAGCCGTAGCCGATGGCGAAGAAGAACAGTGCGACGCCGGCGAGCGAAAACGCGACAGGAAAGCCCAGCAGCAAAACGACACAGGCAGTCGCGAACATCAGGAGACTGAGAATCTCCCCGAGAAGTACAGGATCCATCTTCGTCAGGCCACTTCGTGAGATTCGTCTTGGGATGACGCGTAGCGCATGTCGCCCTTCAGGACGAGGAGACTACGACCGATGAGTGAGATGCCCTGCAAAAGCATCAAGACGCAGAAGATCGGAATGACCGTCTTGAGCAGGAACAGGCCGGGAAGACCACCCGCCTCGCTCGACGCCTCGAAGCGCTCCCACGAGCGGATGACGAAGCCCTGACTGTAATAGAGCACCACGAGGATCATGGGCAGCATCAGGAACAAGGTTCCCAGGAGATTGATCATCGCCTTGGTGCGGGCGCTGGCGGGGCGGTAGAACACGTCGACGCGGACATGGCCGTCATGCAGCAATGTGTAGGCTGCGCCCATCATGAAGACGGTTCCGTGCAGCCAGACGAAGGATTCCTGCAGCGCGACCCAACCGAGCCCGTACACGTAGCGCAAGAGCACCACGACAAAGGCGATCAGCACCATGAGCACCATGAGCCAGGCCGTTGCGCGCCCCACATGCTCGTTGATGGCATCGATGATGCGCACCAGACCTCTGAGAAACGCCATATCCCCCCCGTCATCTGGAAGTGGCGACCGCGCCGGGATCTTTCGCCCCGCACGCAGTGGCCGCAATGATGCGGCCAACCGATTTCAATCACGAGCGCACGCCCCCGCCATAGCGGATCGACCATCCGGATTAGGCAAAAAGGCGAACGTAGTTTCACTCAAACGCTATGCCCAGTTCGTGGGTAATGTGCAAGAGCTTGTTTGCGCATTTTTGCCCTAATCGGCAGCCGGGATCGCGCCGGCAGCCCGCGACCGACCGGTCGCCGGGCGCATGAGGGAAGGGCGCGATGCAAGATTTTTCTTCGTTGCCAATGAATCCTTTGATTGCAATTTGGCAGACCGGGGCGTGACTTATCGTCGCGCCCGCAGAGGCCACGGGATTCCCGATCAATCGCTCAAGAGGCCGCGGCGTGAGGGATGCCGCTCTCGCCCAGATCCCAATACAACCCTGCCATGATGGCCAGCCCCTCGCGGGCGATCGCGACCGGCATGTGTTCGTTGGGCGCGTGCTGCGAGCAGCCGGGATAGGAATGGGGCACCCAGATCGTCGGCAATTCGAGGATTTCGGCGAAGATGTCATTGGGCAGGGAGCCGCCCAGATTGGGCAGGATCGCCGGCTTGCCGCCGGTGGTCTGTGTGATCGAATCCACCGCCCAGTGCACCCAGGGATGGTCGGGATCGAGTCGCGTCGCAGCGAAGACCTCGTCGCGCGCCTTGGCGATCTGTACCCGTTCGAAGCCATGTGCGTCGAGGTGACGGCGCAGCGCCGGAAGGATCTCCTGTGGATCGACACCCACCACGAAGCGCAGCTGCCCGCGCGCCCAGGCGTTCGGCGGCACCGCATTCACCGGCCCTTCCGGGTTGCCGCATTTGAAGGCGAGGATCTGGAAGGACGACCAGCCGTAGACCTTCTCCGCCATGGTCATGCCCGGCTCACCCCACCCGGGATCGAGCTCCGGCCCGCCCGGATCGGCCTTCACCTCGATCTCGGCCAGAACGCGTTTCACCGAATCGGGGATCGTCCCCGGCGTCCATTCCGGAATCCGGATTTCGCCTTTCGGGCCGGTGATGCAGGCGAGGGCATGGGCGAGTTCGATGCCCGGATTGGCAAGCAGCCCGCCGAAATTGCCGGAATGGTGCCCGCCCTCGCGGGCATCGATCCAGATATCCATGGCATAGCCGCCACGCGCGCCAAGGAAGATGGTCGGACGCGAAATCGACAGGCGCGGGCCGTCGGAGGCGATCAGCACATCGGCGCGGAATTTCTCGCGATACGCCGCGCAGAGCTCGCGCAGACCCGGCGAGCCCACTTCCTCACCCATCTCGATGATGTATTTGGCGTTGAAGCCGAGCTTGCCGCGCTCCTCCAGCACGGCGCGAAGGCCGGCGATGTTGATCGAATGCTGGCCCTTGTTGTCGACCGTGCCGCGCCCGTACCAGAGCCCGTCACGCTCCACCAGCTCCCAGGGCGACAGCCCCTCCTTCCAGGAATCGTCGAGGCCGCGAATGGCGTCACCGTGGCCGTAGCCGAGGACGGTGACGAGGCCGGGATCCTCGATCCGCTCGGCATAGAGGAAAGGTCCCTTTCCGGGTGGCTGATGCAGGATTTCGCAGGTAAAACCCATATCTTCCAGCGTCGGGCGCATCTCCTCCTCGATATAGCGGGCGAGAGCGGCCGCACGTTCGGGGTTCTGGCTCTCCGTGGGGATCGCCACGCGGCGGGCGAGATCGGCCTTGAAGGCACCGCTATCGAAATGCGCCTCGGCGCGGGCGACGGCCTTGTCGCGGGACATGACATCCTCCGTAGGTGAGGCCCCGTCAGCAGGGCGTTGTTCGCGCCGAGGGTTACGGTCTGCGCCGGCCGAATCAATAGGCAAGGGCGCCGGATGGGATTCGCCCGCGCGGTGATTGCAAGAAAGGTGATCGCAAGATCGCGCATCGCGATCCCGCTCCGGGCGTGTAGGGTGGCGCATCAACGAGAGGTGAGTGAACATGCATGCGCCGGCACGTCCGGACGATCGGGGAGAAGCCCCCGGCACCTGGATCCTCTGGCGGCGCGAGATTCTCGCGACGCTGGTGCTTGCCTGGCCGATGATCGCCATCAACCTCTCGCAAACGGGGCTCGGCGCCACCGATGTGGTGATGCTGGCCTGGCTCGGGCCGGAGGTGCTGGCTGCCGGCTCGCTCGGATACAATCTCTATTTCGTCTCCTTCATCGGCGGTCTCGGTCTGATCAGCGCCATCTCGGCGATGATCGCGGCCGAGCGCGGGCGCAACCGGCATTCCGTGCGTGAGGTGCGCCGCTCCTTCCGCCAGGGATTGTGGAGCGCCGTGGCGCTTTCGGTGCCGATCTGGATCGCTTTGTGGAATGCCGAGACGATCCTCATCCTGCTCGGACAGGAGCCGGCGCTCGCGGCCCAGGCGGCAGAATATCTGCGCTACAAGCAATGGGCGCTTCTGCCGATGCTCGGCTTCGTCGCGCTGCGTTTCTTTCTGGCGGGGATGGAGCGCCCCTTTCTGGCCCTTGTCGTCTCGCTGAGTGGACTCGCGGTCAATGCGCTGGCGAATTACGCGCTGATCTTCGGCAATTTCGGCGCGCCGGCCATGGGGCTCAACGGCGCCGGTATCGCCACGACGCTGACGGCGAGCTTCATGTTCACGATGCTCACCCTGATCGCGCGGCGCGACCGGCGCTTCAGGCGCTATGCGCTGTTCGGACGCTTCTGGCGTGCCGACTGGCCGCGTTTCTTCGAACTCTGGCGGCTGGGCATGCCGATCTCGGCGATGATTCTTTTCGAAGTGATGATCTTTTCCGCCGCGCTCTTCCTGATGGGGATGATCTCGACCGAGTCGCTGGCGGCTCACACCATCGCCATCCAGATCGCGTCGCTGGCCTTCATGGTCCCGCTGGGCCTTGGCCAGGCGGTGACGGTGCGCGTCGGCGTGGCCTATGGCGCGCGCGACCACGACGCGATTACCCGGGCGGGCTGGAGCGCCTTCGGCATCGCCATGGTCTTCATGAGCATCGCCGCGCTGGTGATGATCACCGTGCCGCATCTCCTGATCAGCGCCTTCCTCGATCTGCGTGATCCGGAGAATGCGCGCGTCATCGCGCTCGCCGTTTCGTTCCTCGCCATGGCCGCGATCTTCCAGATTGTCGATGGCGCGCAGGCGGTGGGGGCGGGCATGCTGCGAGGCTTGCAGGATACGCGCATCCCGATGTTCTATGCCGGCTTCGGCTATTGGCTCGTCGGCATGCCTATCGCGGTCGGATTCGGGCTCTACTCGCCGCTCGCGGGAGTCGGCGTCTGGATGGGGCTTGCCGGTGGGCTCACGGTCGTCGCGATCCTGCTGATGTGGCGCTGGCGCCGCCGGGACAGGCTCGGCCTGCTCCCGGATACCCGCCGCCCGGCACAGGCGATGCGCGGGCGCGGGAGGGCTGCAGCGCCTGGAAAGACGCTATAGCAGCGCGCGCAGCGAATCGCGGATCTCGGCTTCCTCGTCGGTGGGGATTACCGCGGCGGAAATGCGGCTTTCCGGGCGCGAGATGATCGGGCCGTGGGCTTCATTGGCCGCCTCGTCCGGGATCAGTCCGAGCCAGGCGAGGTCTTGCATCACGCGCAGGCGAAGCGCCGCATCATGCTCGCCGATCCCGGCTGTGAAGACGAGGCCGTCGAGCCCGCCGAGATCGGCGGCCAGCGCCCCGACATGGTGCACGATCGAGGCGGCAAACAGCGCGATCGCCTCTTCGGCCTCCGGCGCATCGCTCGCGGCAAGCTTGCGCATGTCATTGCTGATGCCGGATACGCCAAGCAGCCCCGATTGCTTGCCCAGAAGCTTTTCCAGCCCATCGGCATCAAGGCCCTTGTCGCGCATCAGGTGAATCAGCACGCCCGGATCGATCTGCCCACAGCGGGTGCCCATCACCACCCCGTCGAGGGCAGTAAAGCCCATCGTGGTGGAGACGCTACGGCCCGCCTCCATGCCGCACAGGCTCACACCGCTGCCCAGATGGGCGACGATAACCTTCCCCGCAGCCGTCTTCGCGTCGAAGATCTCGGGCAGAAGCCGCGCGATATGGGCGTAGGACAGACCATGGAAGCCATAGCGCAGAATGCCCTCGTCGCTGAGCGCGCGCGGCAGGGCGAAGAGCTTCGACAGGCGCGGTCGGGCATGGTGGAAGGCGGTGTCGAAACAGGCGACTTGGGGAATGCCCGGCCACAACGCTTCTGCTGCGCGGATTCCGGCGAGATTATGCGGCTGGTGCTGCGGCGCCAGCGGGGTCAGCCGGTCGAGCGTGGCGAGAATCTCGGGTGTGACGCGCAGGGGCTTGGAGTAATCCGGCCCGCCATGCACCACGCGATGGCCGATGCCACTGATCTCCCGGCCCGAAAAGCGTGCGGACACGGTTTCCAGCAGCCAGATGGTCAGGTCGCGGATCTGCGGTGTGTCCTGTGGGGGCGCGGCTCCGTCGAGCGCATCGCCACCCTCGTTCATGACCAGCGCCGGCTCATGCCCGACATTCTCGATCCGTCCGCGCGCGATCACGCCGTCCCCGTCAGCCGGATAGAGCGCGAATTTGATGGTCGAGGAGCCGATATTGAGAACGAGGAGAGCCGCACTCATTCCGCCGCTCCCTTCAAACCGTCGCTTCGCCTGGCATAGAGCTGCGCAAGGGCGGCGGAGGCGAGGCGGGAATCGGCGCTGTCGGCGCGCGATGTCAGCATGATCGGCACCCGCGCGCCGATCACGATCCCCGCCGATTCGGCGCCGGCGAGATAGATCAGCTGCTTGGCGATCATGTTGCCGCTCTCCAGATTGGGCGCGACAAGGATATCCGCCTGGCCCGCCACGGGCGAGTTGATCCCCTTGGCCTTCACGGCGGCGGGCGAGATGGCGTTGTCGAAGGCGAGCGGCCCGTCGATCAGCCCGCCGGTAATCTGGCCGCGATCATGCATCTTGCAAAGCGCAGCCGCAACGAGGGTCGAGGGCAGGCGGCCTGTCACCGTCTCCACC
>NZ_DATGCW010000232.1:0-3558 GCF_035311605.1 Saliniramus sp. | reverse complement strand
GAAGGCTTTCGCCAAAAAAATCGCGTTCCACCACGAGCTGGCCGATCTTGGCGTGGAGCTTCTCGACGTCGGCCTCCCGGCTCGCCTCCGCAGCTTCGGCCTCGCCGGAAAACACCGACACCATCCCGTCCATTACCTGCTTGCGTCAAGTGGCGAGCCCACCAAGTCTTGACCTGCCCCGGGAAATTTCCTCCATCAGCGATTAGGGTCCGAGCCTCATTGAAGGACGGACAGATGAAGTGGAAGCGGTTTACGGAAGAGCAGATCATCGGGGTGCTGCGGGAGCAGGAGGCGGGTGCGAAGGTTGCCGACCTGTGCCGCCGACACGGAATCTCGGATGCGACGTTTTACAACTGGAAGGCCAGGTTCGGCGGCATGGATGTGTCGGGCGCGAAGCGATTGAAGTCGCTCGAGGACGAGAATGCCAGGCTGAAGAAGCTTCTGGCCGAGCAGATGCTGGATGCGGCGGCACTTCGCGAGCTCCTGTCAAAAAAATGGTAGGGCCCGCTGCAGTCAAGCCTGCGCAGACTGCCTAAACTTGTCTGCGAGCGCGAAGCCGTCGCGCATCTGCAGGCCAAGATGAGCCTGTCGGAGCGGCGGGCCTGCACCATCGTCGCCGCTGTTCGCACCACGATCCGCTACCGATCCCGGCGGCCTCCCGAGCTGGAACTGAGGAAGAAGCTGCGCGATCTCGCCAGCCAACGGCGACGCTACGGCTACCGGCGGCTGTTCGTCCTGTTGCGCGGCGAAGGGGAAGCATCGGGGATCAACCGGATCTACCGCATATACCGGGAAGAAGGGCTGACCGTGCGCAAGCGCCGGGCGCGTCGCCGGGCTGTCGGAACCCGGGCGCCGATCCTCGTCGAGGCGAAAGCCAACGCCCGCTGGTCGCTCGACTTCGTGCATGACCAGTTCGCCTGCGGGCGGAGATTCCGCGTTCTCAACATCGTCGATGACGTGACACGCGAATGCCTGGCGGCGGTCCCCGACACCTCGATCTCGGGCCGGCGGGTGGCACGTGAACTCACGGATCTGGTCAGGCGGCGTGGCAAGCCCGGCATGATCGTTTCGGATCATGGCACCGAGTTCACCTCGAACGCGATCCTCGCCTGGGCGAAGGGTGCCAGCGTCGAATGGCACTACATCGAGCCTGGAAAGCCGATGCAGAACGGCTTCTGCGAGAGCTTCAATGGCCGCATGCGGGACGAACTCCTCAACGAGACCCTGTTTCTCGGGCTGGCGCATGCCCGCAGCCTCATCACCGAATGGGTCACCGACTACAATGAGGTACGGCCCCATTCCTCGCTCGGCTACACAACCCCGGCAGCGTTCGCGGCCGGTCTCACCGCAACAGGCTCGCCGCTGCGCAATCCCGGCCAGCTCCTCTCCGAGCCTGTTGCCCACGACGCGCCGATTGGCGTATCAGAAACAGCGGAGACTCCAGTCGCTACTGGATGAAAGTTCAGGGGCAGGTCAATACGGGAAGGCCTCAGAGAACTGGGTGACGGTGGTTCGCTTCAAGTCCTTGGTCTTTTCGTTATTGTCTAGCGAGTCTAGCCAATCTGACACATGGTCGAGGAAGGGTGTGAGCTTCCCGGTAGCGACTCCCACGAATCGCTGGGATTCCTTAAGCTCAGGGATGGTGACATGCTCAGGAACCTCCCGCTCATCCTTGACGCCGCGCCTTGCAAGCCCCTCATGGTACCTCTCTGTGGCAGTGTCTTCGATCTGGGATAGGACGGCCTGTCGCCCCTCCTCGCTCTCTGCTCCTCGAAGAAGATCACGATAGAAGGATGCGTCACGCTCTATGTAACCCGGCGATCCCTTGCGAGCCTCATCGATCCTCTTGGACCAATTGAGAACCCAGAGGCTCTGGGCTCTCCTCTGGGCTTCCCGTCTGTCGGGTGTTTGCAGGGACTTGGAGAGACGCTTGCGGCCTCCCATGGCTTCCCTGAGGGATGGCGGGATATCATGGAAAGCCCACCAAGTGCGGTGACGGAGAGTGAGGTACATGGCGCTAGCTCCGCTAGAGGCCTGGTTTCCCCTAATTCCCTACAGCTTATCCCCACAGATATGGCAAGGGATCTCTAGGGAATCAAGGATGATAAAGCTTTGAGGGCTCCAAGGAGGAGCATCCAGCCGGGGTCGCCATCTCACGTGCTTTTGATGCATGACGGATCAACACGCGTTCGCCCGTCGATCAGCGCCATCTGTCACTCAAACGCGCCGTAATTGCCGCGCTTCGGTGCAGATACGCGGTAATGGCGCGGATACATGCGGTGTGGCGCAGATCCGAATGGATCAGCATCCAGAGTTCGATATCGTGTGCGGCAGGTTTCGCGAGCGCGCTGTGGGACCAGATGCGGCATACCTTGTCATCGCTCTGCATGGCCACTTTGTCAGGTGGCATACGATCCTCAGAGACCGGCTCGGCCTCGACCGCGCTGTCGGCGCGTTGCGCCATTTGTGGTAAGACTTTACCGGTTTACGCAGATTGTTCAGGCTGTGGAAGCCGAGAATCTACGGCTTGTGGGTCAGGTTACGTTTCGTTAAGGAATTGCGGGCTGAATATATTCTGCAGCGGGAAAGTACATTCTGCTGTCTGGGGTAGGAATGCCGGGGGCGGTCGTTCCTGCCGTAACGTCCACGACACAGCTTCGCTGGAAATTACGGAGAGGATTCATCTGTATGACTGCTTTTGATACGGTATTTCACCGGCGCCGTCGCCCTGCGCCTTCCGCAGGACCACTCCGGGCATCACTCGCCTGCCTCGCGCTTCTGGGCTGCGTGATTCTCACATCGGTGCCCGCCTTCACCGCCGCAGCCTCCGCCAATGACCGGGTCTCCGCGACAGCCATGCAGCAGGCGGAGCGCAACACGGCGCCGCTGTTCGGTAATCAGGAGCGCGCGCGCACGCGATCGGGTATCGGGCGCCGTCCCCTTGGACGTGCGCCTTATGTCTGCACGCCGAGCGGTTTCGGTCGCACGGCGTCCTGCCAGCTGCGCGGGCGCAGCAATTCCGCATTCAACTGATCCGCTCGCGCTTGCGGCAATGCCAGGCCCAGGCGCTTTCCACGATGCGTAGCGCATCGCTGTAATGCGCCGCCCAGCCGAGAAGATTTCTCGCGCGCCGCGCATCGGCAACGAGTTCCGGCGGGTCGCCGGGACGGCGCGGCCCGCAGTCCAGATTGACGGTCTGACCCGTTACGGCCTCGACCATGGCGATGATCTCGCGCACGGAGATGCCGCGACCGGCGCCGAGATTGAGCGGCTGCGAAGCGATGCCGGAATCGAGGGCCGCGAGCGCGCGCAGATGCGCATCGGCCAGATCGACGACGTGGATATAGTCGCGAATGCAGGTGCCGTCGGGGGTGGGATAATCGATGCCGAAAACCGTCAGCGGCCTTCCGCCCGAGGCGGCTTCGAGGGCGCGCGGCACGAGGCGCGTTTCCGGATCATGGTCCTCGCCGATCTCGCCATCAAAATCGTCGCCGGCGGCATTGAAATAGCGCAAAGCCAGCCAGCGCAGGCCGTGCGCGCGCTCGAAATCCGCGAGCA
>NZ_DATGCW010000231.1:0-5297 GCF_035311605.1 Saliniramus sp. | reverse complement strand
CGAGGGCGATCCGACTCTAACTCGACCCGTCAAACGGTCAGCGCGTTCACGATCCGACCCTCGCCGCCGGGAGCGGGTGGCCACCCGCTCCCGGCGATCCGTTCTCGCCCATTCGGCAGAGAAAGTCATAAGACAAGCGCGAGGAGGATGGCGAGGCCGAGCAGCACGGTGCCGACATAGGCCGACATCCCGGCCACCGTGCCGAGCCCGATCCGCATCACGAGCTGGGCCATCAGGCCGAACACGGCGAAGGGGGCCAGAAACATCGCCCATTTCACGATCACCATGGCGATCGACAGCAGCGCGTCGAGGAGGCGCACGAAGGGCGCGATCTTGTCGCGATCGACCTGCAGGCAGGCCAGCCCGACGAGCACGGCGAGAACCACGACGGCCAGCATGTCGCCCTGGGTGATCGCCGCAGCCGGATTGGTCGGCAGGATGCCGGCGATGATGTCAGGCGCGCGCGCGCCGTCGAAGGGCGAAGCCGAGGGCTCTGGCAGGGCATCCGCGTCACGCAGCGTGACGGTTCGGAAGGCGCCGGCCATGCCTGTTCCCGGCTTGAGCCATTGCGCCAGCGCGACGCCGATCCATGCGGCGGCGACGGTGGTGAGGATGATGAACCCGGCCAGACGCGAACCGACGGCGCGCAGATCCGCGCCCGAGCCGGCATTGGTCAACCCGCCCACGATCGAGGTGAAGATCAGCGGCACCAGCACCATCGCGATCAGGCCGAGGAAGATCTGTCCCGGCAGCGCCAGCCAGCGCCCGAGTGCTTCCGAGGTCTCAGGTGTCAGCCAGCCGAGATCGGGCCCGAGCACGATCCCCGTCCCGAATCCAAGCAGCATTCCCGTCAGCACCTGCGCCCAGAGACGTGTCCGGATCCATGCACGCAGGCGGAAACGCTGGTGCTGGAGGTGAACGCGCGGCTGGCCGGTCATATCGGGCATCGGGGAGGGCTTTCTGGTTCTTTTCGCTGATTTCGCGATGCGATCGCGTCAATTCGTGTTCCTTTAACAACCTGACGAGGGACTGAGGATAGGGACTCTTACGGGGCGATCCAGATTGGAATTTTTACAAAATGGATGCTTTCGCGGGTGACATTACCGGGCCTGACCGCCATATCCGGATCAGTTTCCTCCGGACGGCATCATGAACAGCACCCCACCAGAACCGGTACAGCCGCCAGCTCAGGCTTCGCTCTACGCCACCTTCTTCCGGCTCTGGCCCTATCTCTGGCCACATGGCCGCAAGGACCTGCAGCAGCGCGTCTTCATCGCTTTCGCGCTTCTGGTCCTGGCCAAGGTCACGACAATGGTGGTGCCCTTCACCTACAAATGGGCGACCGATGCGCTCGTTGCGATCACGGAGGCCTCGGATGCGACGTCGATCGCGCCCAAGGATGCCCTGCACTGGCTCTGGGGCGCGCCGTTATTGCTGACCGCGCTCTATGGTCTGACGCGGATCGCGATGGCGCTGTTCACACAGGTTCGCGACGGGCTCTTCGCCAAGGTGGCGATGCACGCGGTACGCCGGATCGCCTCGCAGCTCTTTGCGCATCTGCACAGCCTTTCCCTGAACTTCCATCTCGAGCGCAAGACCGGCGGGCTGACGCGGGTGCTCGAGCGCGGGCGCAACGCCATCGAGGAACTCTCGCGGCTGATGATCCTGACGCTGATCCCGACGATCATCGAGCTCATCCTCGTGCTCGGCATCCTCGCCTGGGAATTCGACTGGTCCTTCGCCCTCGTTGTCGCGGTCATGATCACCGCCTATCTGACCTATACCTATTACGCCACAAAATGGCGCATGGAGATCCGGCGGCGGATGAACGAGTCGGATACCGACGCCAATACCAAGGCGATTGATTCGCTTCTGAATTTCGAGACGGTGAAATATTTCGGCGCTGAATCCCGCGAGATCGAGCGCTATGACGCATCGATGGCGCGCTATGAACGTGCCTCGACGCAGACCTATACCTCGCTCGCCGTGCTGAATGGCGGGCAGGCGGTGATCTTCACCATCGGCATGGTCACCGTGATGATCATGGCCGCCCGCGAAGTGATGGCGGGCGATGCCTCGATCGGCAGTTTCGTGCTGGTCAATGCCATGCTGATCCAGCTCTACATGCCGCTCAATTTCATGGGCATGGTCTATCGTCAGATCAAGCAGGCCGTGATCGATATCGACGACATGTTCGCGATCCTCTCCCGCAATCCCGAAATCGAGGATGCGCCGGATGCGCGCCCGCTGGCGGTCGATCAGGCCGCGGTGGCGTTCGAGGATGTGCATTTCGCCTATCGCAGCGATCGTCCGATCCTGCGCGGCATTAGCTTCAGCGTACCGGCGGGCAAGACGGTGGCGCTGGTCGGCCCGTCAGGTGCCGGCAAATCGACGATCTCGCGGCTGCTCTTCCGCTTCTACGAGCCGCAATCCGGGTGTATCCTGATCGATGGCCAGGACATTGCGCATACGCAGCAGAAATCCCTGCGCGCGGCGATCGGGATGGTGCCGCAGGACACGGTGCTGTTCAACGACACGATCGGCTACAATATCCGCTACGGGCGCTGGGATGCGACCGAGGATGAAATTCGCGAAGCGGCGCGTCTGGCGCAGATCGACAGCTTCATCGAGAGCCTGCCGGAAGGCTACGACACCCAGGTGGGCGAACGCGGGCTCAAGCTCTCGGGCGGGGAGAAGCAGCGCGTGGCCATCGCGCGCACCATTCTCAAGAGCCCGCCGATCCTGATCCTCGACGAGGCGACCTCGGCGCTCGACAGCTTCACCGAGAAGGAAATCCAGGATGCGCTCGACCGCGTCTCGCGCGACCGCACCACGCTGGTGATCGCGCATCGCCTCTCCACGGTGGTGGGTGCCGACGAGATCATCGTGCTCGACAAGGGCGAGATCGTCGAGCGCGGGGCGCATATGGATCTGCTTGAGTCCGGCGGCATCTATGCCGCGATGTGGAACCGCCAGCGTGAGATCGACGAGGCAACGCGCACGCTGCTGCGCGCGCAGGAAGAGGAGAGCGCGGAGAGCTTCCGCACGCATGTCGGCGACTGAGGCAGCGGTTTGGCAGGCGGATCAGGCCGGTTTGCCAGGCGCATCCCGCGACAGCCCCTTGGCGGCGAGTTCGTCGAGATAGGTCTGCCAGCGCGTCTCGTGGTTCTCGCCGAGATCGCGCAGATAATCCCAGCCATAGATGCCGGTGGAATGCATGTCGTCGAAAACGATCTTGGCGGCGTAATTGCCCAGAGGCTCGATCTGCATGATCTGCACGTTGATCTTGCCCGGCACGGTCTTGCGCTGCGCCGGGCTGTGGCCCTGCACCTCCGCCGAGGGGCTTGCCACGCGCAGATATTCCGCCTGCAGGGCGAAGGCCGCGCCGTCGTCGTAGGTCACGGTCAGCGTGCGGCGATCCTGCGAGACGCGCAGCTCGGTTGGCCAGGGACGGGTCTTGCCGTGCGTCGCGCGGGTATGGGGGTTGTCGCTCTCGCTCATGTCGTGTGCCGTGTCCGTGCTTGTGGATGCGTTCGCCGGTGCGGACGGATTGGCCCGCCCGCCGAGTCGTCTGAGCCAGGATAGCGCCATTGCGCCACGCTCCTCCAGTTTCGTGCTGCGTCTCATGCGAAGATGGTTCGAAACCGCCGCGCTGCCAATGGTATGCGCTCTGCCTGCGGCAAATCCCCGTTCAGGGGCGAATTCCGCCCCCGATCTTGCCCCGATCCTGCCCCTACGGCACAGAAAGCGCAGTTTTGCGCGCGTGCGACGCAAAAACACGCCTTTCGTCGTATCATGAGATGCTTGACCGCCGATTTTTAGCGGTTCACACTCTGTTTTGACGATTTTCAAACTGGACGGGTCCGATGGCTCGGCTGATCGTCCAAAAAAATGTCGAAGTCACGCCACCGACACCCGGTCGGTCCGGCGTTCCAGGAGGAGGAAGAAGCATATGGCCAGCGTCACGATGACGGTGAACGGGAAATCCGTGACCGCCGATGTCGATCCGCGCACGCTGCTCGCGCAATTCGTTCGTGAGCATCTGCGCCTCACAGGCACCCATGTCGGTTGCGATACCAGCCAGTGCGGCGCCTGCGTCGTGCATGTCGAAGGCAAGGCCGTGAAAGCCTGCACCATGCTCGCTGTCCAGGCTGATGGCTGTGAAGTCGTCACGATCGAAGGGCTCGCCGAGGGCGCCGAACTGCATCCGATGCAGGCGGCCTTCCGCGAGCATCACGGGCTGCAATGCGGCTATTGCACGCCGGGCATGATCATGACCGCCGTCGATATGGTGAACCGCCTCGGTTCCGATCTCGACGAGGCGACGATCCGTCACGAACTCGAAGGCAATATCTGCCGCTGCACCGGCTACCACAACATCGTACGCGCGGTGGAGACCGGGGCGAAGGCGATGACCGGGGGCGATGCGCGTCAGGCTGCCGAGTGATCGGGCGAGACGATGCCGGTTTCATCAGCCGGGCGCTGCGGGTCATCCCGCCGCCAAAAGTCCTTGTCGATCTTTGCATTGCCGCGCCGAGACTGCGCGGGATCGCTCTCATTTGATCATTTTTCGCCAAGCGCTCGTCCAAGAAGCGCTTCGAGGAGGAACACGTCATGACCGGTACCGGAATCGGCGCGCCCGTGCGTCGCAAGGAAGACCAGCGTTTCATCACCGGCAAGGGCCGCTATACCGACGATCTCACCCGTCCGGGTCAGGCGCATGCCTATTTCGTGCGCTCGCCGCATGCCCATGCCGAAATCGCCAGGATCGACAAGGCGGCAGCCGAGGCCATGCCCGGCGTGCTCGCCGTGCTGACCGGCGATGATCTCGCCGCCGACAATATCGGCGGGCTGATCTGCGGCTGGATGATCCATTCCAAGGACGGCTCGCCGATGAAGGCCGGCGCGCATCCCGCGCTGGCACAGGGCAAGGTGCGCTATGTCGGCGATCACGTCGCCGTCGTCGTTGCCGAGACGCTGGCCCAGGCCCGCGACGCCGCCGAGGCGGTCGAGGTGGATTACAAGCCGCTTCCGGCGATCGCCGATACCGCCACGGCGCGCTCCTCGAAGGTCGTTGTCCACGATGTTGCGCCCGACAACACGGTCTATGAATGGCATCTGGGCGACAAGGATGCGACGGAAGCCGCCTTCAGAAAGGCCAAGCACGTCACCACCCTCGACATCACCAACAATCGCCTGATTCCCAACCCGATCGAGACCCGCGCGGCGATCGGCGAATACGATATGGGGACGGACAATTACACGCTCTACACCACCAGCCAGAACCCGCATGTGGC
>NZ_DATGCW010000230.1:0-2517 GCF_035311605.1 Saliniramus sp. | reverse complement strand
CTGGTCTGCGCTTATCCCGAGCGCATCGCAGCCGCGCGCGGCAAACCGGGGGAATTCGTCATGGCCAATGGGCGCGGCGCGGTGATCGATGCCGCGCATCCGCTGGCCGGGGAAGCGTATCTCGCCATTGCCGAGATCAGTGGTACGGCGGCGCGGGCGCGCATCATCGCGGCGGCGCGCATCACGCGCGACGAAATCCGCGCGCGGGCAGCGATGCGGATCACGACGGGCGAAGAGGTCAGCTACGATGGTGAGGCACGTGCCCTGCGCGCGGCGCGCAGCGAGCGGCTCGGCGCCCTCGTCCTGACCCGGACGCCGCTGCCCGCTCCGGAAACCGAGGAAGCCGCCCGCGTTCTGGCGCAGGGGATCGCGCGCGATCCGGGGCCGGCGCAATGGCCCTGGACGCCCGCCCTTGCGCAATTGCGCGCACGGGTCGGCTTCCTGCGCCGGGCAGAAGGCGCCGATGCCGGCTGGCCGGATCTCTCCGATGCCGCCTTCGCCGAAGACGCCGCCGCGCGGCTCGCCCCCTTCATCCTCGGTCGCAATGCGCTCGCGCGGATCACGGCGAGGGATCTGCACGATGCGATCGAGGCCTTGCTGCCCTGGGATCTGCGCGCACGGCTCGACCGGGAAGCCCCCACCCATTTCACCGCGCCGACGGGCACGCAGGTACCGATCGTCTATGATGGTGCGGAGCCGATGATCGCGCTGCGGGTGCAGGAATTGTTCGGCCTGACGGAGCATCCCGCCATTGCCGGCGGGCGGCTGCCGCTCGTGCTCGAACTGCTCTCGCCAGCGCGCCGCCCGATCCAGATCACCCGGGATCTGCCGGGCTTCTGGGCCGGATCCTGGGCCGAGGTGCGCGCGCAGATGCGCGGGCGCTATCCCAGACATCCCTGGCCGGAGAATCCGCGAGAGGCGGCACCGACACGACACGTGACCAAACGGAAGAATCAATGATTGTGCAGCTTTCCTGCGTCATACAAGCGCGGCTGAAACGATTTCTTGAAGATTCGCTGCCAGCCTGTCTTACAGGTTGCAAGAATGTTGGAGAACGCGCAGATGCGCGAGCGTGACGAGGCGACGCGACGATCAGACCATCAAGACCGATACGATGCGCAGCATGACGCCCGGCGCCACGACGAGGCTGTACGCCTGCAGGCCCTGCGCGATTACCGCATTCTCGATACCCCGCGCGAGCCTGCCTTCGACGATCTCGTGGAACTCGCGGTCAAGGCGACCGGCTGCCCCGTCGCGCTGATCAATTTCCTCGACGGCGACCGGGAGTTCTTCAAGGCGGAGATCGGCCTCGATGCGCGCGAGCGTCCGCTTACGCCCGATTGCATCTGCCTGCCTACACTGCATGAACCCGATCTTCTGGTGATTCCGGACCTTTCCGCGGACCCGCGCTATGCGCACAACCCCAAGGTCGTGGGCATGCCGGGCTATCGATTCTATGCCGGAATCGCCCTGTGCAACGCAGACGGTGTGCCCGTCGGCACCTTCTGCGCGCTCGATTTCACACCCCGCCCGCAGGGCCTCACTTCCGATCAGGGCGACATGCTGCGCATCCTCGCGCGCATGGTGATGGAGCGCACCGAACAGCGCCGGGCCCTGCTCGCTGCCCGCGAGCGCGAAACCCGGTTCAGGCTGACGGCCGAAGCGCTGCCGCAAATGGTGTGGTGCGCCGATCCGGAGGGACGCATCGTCTATGCCAACCAGCGTTGCCGTGCCTTCATCCATGGCGATCCGGATGATCGCCGCCGCGTCGACTGGCTCGCCTTCGTCCATCCCGAGGACCGCAAGCGGGCCGGGGATGCGTGGAATGATGCCGTCGCGCAGGGTGAGGCGCTGGAGATCGCATATCGCTTTCGCCACCATGGCGGCGATTATCGCTGGATGCTGGCGCGGGCCTTGCCGGTACGCGATGCGACGGGGCGGATCGAACACTGGTTCGGTACCTCGACCGATATCCACGAGACCCGCGCCGCCCAGGCCGAACTCGCCATGAGCGAGGCGCGCTATCGCGCACTCACCGAAGCCAGTTCCCTCGTCGTCTGGCGCGCTGCACCGGACGGGGGCGTCATCGACAGCGCCGGATGGGAGGCGATCACCGGGCAATCCCGAGAGGAATACATGGGTGACGGCTGGCTCACCGCCCTGCATCCCGATGACCGTGAGCGTCTGACCAGCAGGGTCCGGGCGCGCCTGCCCGACGACAAGCAACGCACATCCGAATACCGGCTGCGCTTCCGCGATGGCAGCTACCGCTGGGTCTGCACACGGGCCGTGCCGCTTTTCGACGATGACGGCACATTGCGCGAATGGATCGGCACCGTCACCGATGTGCATGATGCCCGTGAGGCGGAACGCAAGTTGACCGAACAGGGCGAAACGCTGCGCATAACGCTGGAAAACATGGATCAGGGCCTATTAATGGTGGATCACGAGGGCCGGATCCGCGTCTACAACCAGCGCTTCCTGGAATTGCTGGATCTGCCAGAGGAGATCGTCCAG
>NZ_DATGCW010000229.1:0-2917 GCF_035311605.1 Saliniramus sp. | reverse complement strand
GGTCACGGCGATCGGTGACGGAACCGAGATCGGACGCATCAGCGGGCTTCTCAAGGATGTCGAGACCCTCAGGACACCGCTGATGCAGCGCCTCGATTCCTTTACCAAGGTTCTGTCTGCCGTCATTGTCGGCGTTGCCGTGCTGACTTTCGCAGTCGGGGTGCTGGTATGGGCGCGAGAGTGGGCGGAGGTGTTCTTCGCAGCCGTCTCCGTTGCTGTTGCAGCCATTCCCAGCGGTCTGCCTGCCGTCATGACCGTGACACTCGCCATCGGTGTCGAGCGCATGGCGCGGCGCAATGCCATCATCCGGCGCTTGCCCGCCGTCGAGACACTGGGCTCTGTCACCACCATCTGCGCCGACAAGACCGGCACGCTTACGCGCAACGAGATGACGGCGAAGACCGTGCGCTCGGGCGCCCGCGACATCGTCGTCGAGGGGGTGGGCTATGAGCCCAGGGGCGGCTTTACCTGCGACGGCGATGATCTCGAGATCGAGAAAGCCATGGTCGCCCACGAAATGATCCGCGCCGGGCTTTTGTGCAACGATGCCGAGCTCGTGCAGAAGGGTGAGAATTCCGACATATCCTCCTGGGAGCCGGAAGGCGATCCGACCGAGGCATCACTCATCGTTCTCGCACGCAAGGCCGGCTTTGATCCGGACGCGGAAAACAAGGAATATCCGCGCCTCGATTCCATCCCCTTCTCCTCCGAGCGCCGCTACATGGCGACCCTCAACCATGATCACGAGGGAAATCACGTCATCTATGTGAAGGGGGCGCCTGAGCGCGTCGTGGAAATGTGTGCGCGCGAACAGGGTGAGGATGGGGATTGCGATCTCGACAAGGACGCCTGGATGCAGCGCGTCGAAGATATCGCGGGACGCGGCCAGCGGCTGCTTGCCGTGGCGAAGAAACGGGTATCTGAGCAGGCCGAGCTCAAGGACGATGACGTCGAGATGGGCGATCTCGTCTTTCTCGGCCTGTTCGGCCTGATCGATCCGGCGCGTGACGAGGCCATCGAATCGGTGCGTGTCTGTCACGACGCCGGCATCAACGTGAAGATGATTACCGGCGACCATGCCGCCACCGCACGTGCCGTGGCGAGCGAACTGGGCCTGAAGAATACCGACAAGGTGATGACGGGGCGCGACCTGGAAGAGGTCTCCGACGAAGACCTGCCTCAGATCGCGCTCGATGTAGACGTGTTTGCCCGCGCCAGCCCGGAACACAAGCTGCGCCTCGTCAAGGCATTGCAATCGAAGCGTGAGATCTGCGCCATGACCGGCGACGGCGTCAATGATGCTCCTGCGCTCAAGCGTGCCGATGTCGGCATCAGCATGGGGCAGAAAGGCACCGAGGCGGCGCGTGAAGCCTCCGCCATGGTGCTGGCCGACGACAATTTCGCCTCGATCCAAAGCGCCGTGGAAGAAGGGCGTACGGTCTACGACAATCTGCGCAAGGCCATTCTCTTTGTGCTGCCGACCAATGCCGCCGAAGCGCTGATCGTGGTCTCGGCGATCATGGCAGGAATGGTACTGCCGGTGTCTCCGGTGCAAATCCTTTGGGTCAACATGGTGACAGCCGTGACCCTCGGCATCGCTTTCGCCTGGGAAAAGGCCGAGGGCAACGTGATGAAGCGCAGGCCCCAGCCCGTGGACGAGCCGCTTCTGACACCCTTCGTCATCTGGCGGACGGCGTTCGTGGGCATTTCGCTGCTCATCGGCGTGGGGGCCTTGTTCCTGATTCAGCACGATGGCAATGCCGACAGGCTGGATTATGCCCGTACCATGGCCGTCAACGCACTCGTGATGGGGCAGATATTCTATCTGCTCAATACCCGCTACTTTACCGCAGCCGCCTATACGGCAAGGGGTCTGACGGAAAACCGCGTCGTTCTGGCCGCGATCAGCGGCTGTGTCGGGCTACAATTGCTGTTTACCTACGCACCCTTCATGAACCTGCTGTTCGAAACCGTTCCGCTGAACGCATTCGAATGGGCGCAATGTATCGGCATCGGTCTGATGGTGTTCGTGCTGGTGGAAATGGACAAGGCGCTGGCGCGCGCGGGCAAACACCCCTTCGCCCGCGATTTCAGCCAGCCGGCGGAAAACAACGCGAATCGGGAGGCATGATGAGCGGATTAAAAGCGGTTCTGTTCGATATGGACGGGGTCATCACCGATACGGCCCGCGCCCATGCGCAGGCCTGGAAGGCCCTGTTCGACGGCTATCTCGCCGAGCACCATCCGGACGAGCCGGAATTCGACATCGACGCGGATTACCGCGCCCATGTCGATGGCAAGCCGCGCTATGACGGCGTGCGCGACTTCCTCGCCTCGCGCGGCATCAGCCTGCCGCAGGGCAGCCCGGAGGATGAGCCGGGGACGCAGACGGTCTGCGGGCTGGGCAATACCAAGAATGTCGAGTTCAACCGCTGGATTTCGGAGAATCCCGTCGAACCCTATCCCGGCACGCTGGCCCTGCTCGATGCGCTCGATGCGGCAGGGATTGCGAGCGCGCTCTTCACGTCCAGCCGCAACGCCGATGCCGTGCTCGCGGCGGCGGGGCTGTCCGATCGCTTCGATGTGCGCATTGACGGTGTGGTCATGGCAGAGCGCGGCCTGCCCGGCAAGCCCGACCCTGCCATCATGCATCAGGCCGCCGACGGGCTCGGCGTCGCGCCCGGCGATTGCGCCATCATCGAGGATGCGGTCTCGGGCGTGCAGGCCGGGGCGAAGGGCGGATTCGCGCAGGTGATCGGCGTGGCGCGCGAGGACAATACCGATGCGCTTGATGAGGCGGGCGCGGATATCGTCGTGCGCGATCTCGCGGAACTGCGCCTCGATGCGGGGCGGCTGGCCACGCGCACCCTGCACGGCCTGCCGGATGCGCTGGCCGCGATGGACGCAATCGCCGCCC
>NZ_DATGCW010000228.1:0-7025 GCF_035311605.1 Saliniramus sp. | reverse complement strand
GATCGGCCTCGATCTGCGGCCCGATCTGATCCTGGTGACGGGCCTCCTCGTCTTCGGCTTCGCCTTTGCCGTGAATTCCTCGCTGCATTCCTATCTGATCCTCGCCTATGCCGGTTCGAAGAAGGCGGCGGAGGATGTCGGTTTCTATTATGCGGCGAATGCGGCGGGCCGCTTCACGGGCACGTTGCTCTCGGGACTGCTCTACCAGTATGGCGGCATCCAGGCCTGCCTGATCGGCTCCGCCCTGATGCTGACCGCGTGTTTCGCCTTCACTTTCGGTCTGCCACGCGGTCAGGCCGGGCTCTCCGCGCCTGCGGAATGATCGGATTGCGCCTGTTTGCCGGCATCGGGAGTGATGTTTGCGCGAAAGCGGTTTCTTCGTGGGAGAACATGCTCTAAATACCCCGTTTCGCAATGATCGGGCCCGCCCATGTCCCATAACAGTTTCGGCCATCTGTTTCGCGTCACCACCTTCGGCGAGAGCCACGGGCCGGCTCTCGGCTGCGTGGTGGATGGCTGTCCACCGCAGATCCCGCTCACCGTCGCGGAGATCCAGGCCGAGCTCGACCGCAGGCGGCCGGGCCAGTCGCGCTTTACCACGCAAAGGCGCGAGCCGGATCAGGTGCGCATTCTGTCGGGCGTGTTCCAGGACGAGCGCATGCCGCAGCAGGTAACGACCGGCACGCCGATCGCGCTTATGATCGAGAATGTCGACCAGCGCTCGAAGGATTATTCCGATATCCGCGACAAGTACCGTCCCGGCCACGCGGATTACCCCTATGATATCAAGTACGGCGTGCGCGATTATCGGGGCGGTGGGCGTTCTTCTGCGCGCGAGACGGCCGCACGCGTTGCGGCCGGTGCCATCGCCCGAAAGGTCGTGCCGGGCCTGCGTGTGCGCGGCGCGCTGGTGCAGATGGGGCCGCATGCGATCGATCGCGGCAACTGGGACTGGGATGAGATCGGGCGCAACCCGTTCTTCTGCCCCGATGCGAAGGCGGCTGCCTTCTATGCCGATTATCTCGACGGCATCCGCAAATCCGGCTCCTCGGTCGGAGCCGTGATCGAGGTCGTGGCCGAGGGGGTGCCGCCGGGGCTGGGTGCGCCGGTCTATGGCAAGCTCGATACCGAGATCGCGGCGGCACTGATGTCGATCAATGCCGTGAAAGGCGTCGAGATCGGCGCCGGCTTTGCCGCAGCCGCTTTGACCGGCGAGGAAAACGCGGATGAAATGCGCCCCGGCAACGGGGATGCCCCCACCTTCACCAGCAATCAGGCTGGCGGCATTCTCGGCGGCATTTCAACCGGCCAGCCGGTGGTGGCGCGCTTCGCCGTGAAGCCGACCTCGTCGATCCTGACCCCGCGCGCCACCGTGACGCGCGACAATGCCGAGGCCGATATCCTCACCAAGGGCCGCCACGATCCCTGCGTGGGGATTCGCGCCGTTCCCGTCGGCGAGGCCATGCTGGCCTGCGTCATCGCCGATCACTATCTCAGACACAGGGGCCAGGTCGGTGAAAGCACCCCCTGGCCCGCAGGCGGTTCCTGATCGCCCTTCCTCCATTCCAATGTGAGCCACCATGCCCCAATCCGTCACAGAAGCCATCGAAGCCTTTGCCGCCGGCGAGATCGTCATTGTCACTGATGACGATGATCGCGAGAATGAGGGCGATCTGATCGTCGCGGCAACGCATTGCACGCCGGAGAAGATGGCCTTCATCATCCGCCATACCTGCGGCATCGTCTGCGCGCCGCTGACGCAGGCCGAGGCCCGCCGGCTGCGGCTCGACCCGATGGTGCCCTCAAACGATGCGCCGCTGGGGACTGCCTTCACCGTCTCCGTCGATACCCGCCACGGGCTGACCACCGGCATCTCCGCCGAGCAGCGCTGCAACACCGTACGCGCGCTCGCCAACGGCAATATGGGCGCGGGTGACTTCGTGCGTCCCGGCCATGTCTTCCCGCTGATCGCCAAGGAAGGCGGCGTTCTGATGCGCTCCGGCCATACCGAAGCGGCGGTCGATCTGTGCAAACTCGCCGGCCTGCCGGAAGTCGGCGTGATCTGCGAGCTCGCCAATGACGACGGTACCGTGATGAAGGGCGAGCAGATCACCGCCTTCGGTGAGAAGCACGGCCTCAGGCGCGTCTCCGTCGCGGACCTGATTTCCTATCGTCAGGCGCGCGAGAAGCTGGTCGAAAGGCTCGGCAGCTTCCCCGTCGAGACGAAATACGGCGAGATGACGGCTTACGCCTACGCCACACCCTTCGACGAGGTCCAGCATTTCGCTCTGGTCCACGGCGCGGTGGGCGATGGCGACAACGTGCTGGCGCGGCTGCATCGCGCCAATGTCGTGACGGATATCTTCCAGGGCGGCGTCGGACTGGATGCGGCGCTGGCGCGGATCGCGCAGGAAGGGCGCGGCGTCGTGGTTTATCTGCGCGAGGGCACGGCGGGTGTGCCGATGACCTCATTCAAGGAGGATACGACGGGGACAGAGGCGGAGCGCACACGCACCTGGCGCGAAGTCGGGCTCGGCGCCCAGATCCTGCGTGATCTCGGCGTGAAGTCGATCCGCAATCTCTCGACATCGAAACGCGCCTTCGTCGGTCTCGGCGGGTTCGGGATCGAGATCAAGGGCGTCGAGACGCTCTGATATCGTGCGATCGGGGGGGCGCGGGTCGCAAGACCCGTGCGCCTTCACCCGTGCGCCTTCGGATACGCTCAGGCGAATTCCAGAATCACCGCATCGACGGCGAGGCTGTCGCCTTCCTTAGCGATGATCCTGGCTATGGTGCCTTCGCGCTCTGCGCGCAGCACGTTTTCCATCTTCATCGCCTCGACCATGACCAGCGGCTCGCCGATCTTGACCTCCTGGCCCTCGCTCACGAGAAGCGAGCGCACCAGCCCCGGCATCGGGCAGAGCAACTGCTTGGTGGCGCCGCCATCGCGCTTTTCCGGCATGATCGCGGCGAGATCGGCCTCGCGGCGGGTGTAGACGCGGATATCGGCGAAGGCACCGGCATGGGAGAGCCGCACGCCGTTGAGAATGGCGCGCACCTGCATTGCCACGGGTGTGCCGTCGATGGTGCCGGTCCAGACCGGGTCGCCGGGCTTCCAGCCGCTGGCGACGAGGATGCGGGCTCCATCCGCGAAATCCACGGCGAGCTGGCCCTCGGCCTCGCTGATCGTGATGTCGTGGCGTTCGCTGCCCAGCATGACGGCGCGCTCGCGGGTGAAACGCACCGCTTCATCCGGGCGCATCTGGCCGCTGATGCGGCGCTTGCGCTCGTTGAGCAGGTGGTCGATCTGCGCACCCACCGCCGCGATGCGCAGCGCGACGACACCTTCCGGGGCCGGCAGGGTGAAACCGTCGGGAAATTCCTCCGCGATAAAGCCGGTCGAGAGCCGCGCCTCGCGCCAGCGCGGATGCGCCATCAGGGCGGAGAGGAAGGGGATGTTGTGGCGGATGCCGTCGATGGCAAACGCGTCGAGCGCGCGCGCCTGGGCCTCGATCGCCTGTTCGCGGGTGGGGGCGTGGGTAACGAGCTTGGCGATCATCGGATCGTAATAGATCGAGATCTCACCGCCCTCGGTGACGCCGGTATCATTGCGCACGCTGACGCCGTCCATGCCGGAATCCGCCGGCGGGCGGTACAATGTCAGCCGCCCGGTCGATGGCAGGAAGCCGCGGGTGGGATCCTCGGCATAGATGCGGCTCTCTACCGACCAGCCGTCGAGCCGGATATCGTCCTGCGTGTAGCGCAGTTTCTCGCCGGCGGCGACGCGGATCATCTCCTCGACGAGATCGATGCCGGTGATCATCTCGGTGACCGGATGCTCCACCTGCAGGCGGGTGTTCATCTCGAGGAAGAAGAATGACTTGTCCTGGCCGACGACGAATTCGACGGTGCCGGCGGAATCATAATCCACGGCTTTGGCGAGCGCGACGGCCTGTTCGCCCATCTCCCGGCGGGTTTCCTCGTCGAGGAGCGGGCTCGGGGCCTCCTCGATGACCTTCTGGTTGCGGCGCTGGATCGAGCATTCGCGCTCCGAAACCCAGATCGCATTGCCGTGCTTGTCGCCCAGAATCTGAATCTCGATATGGCGCGGATCAACGATGAATTTCTCGACGAAGACCCGGTCGTCGCCGAAGGAGGAGGCGGCTTCCGATTTGGCACGGGCGAAGCCTTCCGCAACCTCGTCGGCCGAATGGGCGATCCGCATGCCCTTGCCGCCTCCGCCGGCGGAGGCCTTGATCATCACCGGATAGCCGATCTCGTCGGCGATCTGCACCGCGTGTTCGGGGCTCTCGATCACCCCCAGAAAGCCCGGCACCGTGGAGACATTGGCGGTTGCCGCCGCCTTCTTGGATTCGATCTTGTCGCCCATGGCGGCGATGGCGCCGGGGTTGGGCCCGATGAAGACGATACCTGCCGCCTTCAGTGCCTCGGCGAAGGCCTCGCGCTCGGAGAGGAAGCCGTAGCCGGGATGCACGGCCTGAGCGCCGGTCTGCTTGCAGGCATCGATGATCTTCTCGATGACGAGATAGGATTCGGCTGCCGCTGCGGGACCGATATGCACCGCCTCATCCGCCATCTCCACATGCAGCGCATCGCGATCCGCATCGGAATAGACCGCGACGGTGGCAATGCCCATCCGCTTCGCCGTCTTGATGATCCGGCAGGCGATTTCGCCGCGATTGGCGATGAGAATCTTGTCGAACATGGGCAGACTGCACTCGTGCGGTTGGAACGGGATGCAAAGGCGAAACTGTCAAGCGTTACGTCCATCATCTCCCGCGCGCTGTCAAGCATGGGGCCGGATCGCGCGACACATCTTCGGGTTGGTGAAGCATGGCGACACGCATGAGGATCGTGCGTGCATGCGCGCCTGCGCGATCTGCGCGATTTCACGCATGCACCCGCGCGCCCGTCGGATTATGCTCGGTGCCTCGCCGACGCGCATGCCATCTGCCACGATCCGCGCGCAGGCTCCCGCAGAGATGCGGGCGACGATACAGATACGAGCCGCATCCAACGATCTGCGTGAGATCATCGAGAGACCGACATGACCAGCGTCCTGCACCGCAGCCTGAAAGCCAGCTACCCCAAGGCCGCGAGCGGCCAGGGCATCCATATCCGCGACACGGAGGGGCGCGATTACATCGACGCTTCCGGCGGTGCGGCGGTCTCCTGCCTCGGGCACATGCATCCCGATGTGCTGAGCGCCATGCGCAAGCAACTCGACGAGCTCGAATACGCCCATACCGGCTTCTTCACGACGGAAGTGGCGGAGCAGCTCGGCGACGATCTCGTGGCGCATGCGCCGGAGGGGATGTCGCATGTCTATTTCGTCTCGGGTGGCTCCGAGGCGATCGAGGCGGCCTTGAAGATGGCGCGGCAATATTTCGTCGAGATCGGCCAGCCGCAGCGCGCGCGCTTCATCGCCCGCAAGCAGAGCTATCACGGCAATACGCTCGGCGCGCTCGCGGTGGGCGGCAATGAATGGCGCCGGGCACAGTTCGAGCCGCTCCTCGTCAAGACGCATCACGTCTCGCCGCCCTATGCCTATCGCGACCGCCGCGCCGACGAGAGCGACGCCGAATACGGCGAGCGCCTGGCGCAGGAGCTGGAAGCGATGATCGCCGAGCTCGGCCCGGACACCATCATCGGCTTCATCGCCGAGACGGTGGGCGGTGCCACCGCCGGGGCACTCACCGCGCCGGAGGGCTATTACCGGCGCGTGCGCGAGATCTGCGACCGCCACGGTATCCTGCTCATCCTCGACGAGGTGATGTGCGGCATGGGCCGCACCGGCACGCTGCATGCCTGCGAGCAGGAGGGCGTCACCCCCGATCTGATGACCATCGCCAAGGGCATGGGTGGCGGCTACGCGCCGATCGGCGGGGTGCTGGTGCACGAGAAGATCATCGACGCCTTCGCTGCGGGTTCCGGCATGTTCCAGCACGGCCATACCTATCTCGGCCACCCGGTTGCCTGCGCCGCCTCGCTCGCGGTGCAGCAGGTGATCCGCCGCGACAATCTGCTGGAAAACGTGCGCAAACAGGGGAAATACCTGACGCAACGCCTCGAAGCGCGTTTCGGCAATCACCCCCATGTGGGCGATATTCGCGGGCGCGGCCTGTTCCAGGCCATCGAGCTCGTCGCCGACCGCTCCTCGAAGGAAACGTTCGACCCGGCGCGCAAGGTGCATGCGCAGATCAAGCAGGAGGCCATGGCGCGCGGGCTGATGTGCTATCCGATGGGCGGCACCATCGACGGCATCCACGGCGATCACGTCCTCCTCGCCCCGCCCTTCATCGTCAACGAGGCCGATATCGACGCCATCGTCGAGCGGCTGGGTGACGCGGTGGATGCGGTGGTCGGCTGAGGCCGGCGTGACGCCGATTGCGCCGCGCCCGCGCAGACACTAGATTCCGGCTTCAACGAGGCGAATGGATCGGTCGTGCGGGATTATATCGGGCGCATCTTGCGCAAGGGCGCGGCGGTTTCGCCGCCGGTGATCGAAGGCCAGGCGGTGCCGACGCCGACCCTGTGGCTGCTCGGCAAGACCGGAGCGGGCAAATCTTCGCTGGTGCGCGCACTGACGGGCGAGGCGGATATCGGCGAGGGTTTCGCGCCCTGCACCCGCACGGCCATGGCCTATGATTATCCGGCAGAGCACCCGGTGCTGCGCTTTCTCGATACGCGCGGCATCGGCGAGGCCGGCTATGATCCGAAAGATGATCTCGCGCAAGCCGAGCGCGGCAGCCATGCCCTCGTCGTCGTGGCACGGCTCGATGATCCGGTGCAGGGCGCGGTGGCCGACATCCTGCGTGAATTGCGCCGCCGCCGCGCCGCTCTTCCCCTGCTGATTGCCCATACCGGCGCCGATCTCGCCGAGACCAATGCCGTGCGCGCCCGCGCACAGGCCGTCACGCAATCGCGCTTCGAGGAGGCTGCGGGTGCCGAGCTGCCTGCCGTGACCCTCGCGCTTCCCCCGGAAGGCGCGCAAGCCGAGGGGC
>NZ_DATGCW010000227.1:0-8424 GCF_035311605.1 Saliniramus sp. | reverse complement strand
ACCGATGGCGGGCGCGAGCTGTTCGATTGCGCCGCGCAGGGGCGCATCGACGCGTTCTTCCTCTCGGGCGGGCAGATCGACGGGGCGGGCAATATCAATCTCGTGGGGATCGGCGACCCGGCGCAGCCGAAGGTGCGTTTTCCGGGCTCTTTCGGTTCGGCCTATCTCGCCTTTCTGGTGCCGAAGGTCATCCTGTTTCGTGAGGAGCATACGCCGCGCACGCTGGTGGAGCGGGTCGATTTCATTTCCGCACCCGGAACCTCCGACCCTGATATCTACCGGCCCGGCGGGCCCCGGGCCCTGGTGACCGGGCGGGCCGTGTTCGACTTCTCGCCGAAGCGGGCGGGGTTCACTCTGCGCAGCGTGCATCCCGGTGAAACGCCGGAATCAGTCACGGCCCAGACCGGCTTTCGCTTCGATACGCCAGACGCCGTGCCGCACACGCCGCTTCCCGATGCCGATACGCTCGCGCTGATGCGCGGCGACGTCGCGCGTGCCGTGGCGGAGACCTACCCGGGTTTCGCCGAGCAATTATGGGGCATCGGCGCCTGATTCGATGGCGGCGACCTAGTCCTTCATGCCCTCGTCGTCAGCGCCGCGCCTCAGCCCTGCCAGCGCGCCGAACGGGTTTTCGCGCGATTCGGCTGGTGCCGGCTCCTCGAACACCACGCCGGGTTTGCGCGGAAACGGGTCGAGCCCCAGCGCCAGGAATTCGGCGGTGACGCGGCCCAGATCGATCTTGCCGTTGATGATCTCGTCCGGCGGGTCGATCCGGCGCTGTTCTTCTTCTTCCGGCGTCAGCTTGCGCCGTTGCGCGGCAGCGAAATCGAGATCGACCTCTTCCTCGACTTCGGTCTCGAACGCATCGAGCGTCACGCCGCAAATCTGGCTCACACGCGCACGCACGATACCCGCGACGCGCGCGCGCTTGCCCGAGCCTTCGACACTGAACATGCCTTCGAGGGCATGGATTGCCGGGATGTCCAGCGCCTCGGCAAGCGCGACCATCTCTTCGGCATCGGCCGTGATGGTGATGTCGGTCCCGTGGCGGGGCAGGCGCTCCGCATCGATCAGGCGCGACAGCGGGCCCGGCTCGGGGGTCGGGGCGGCGGATCCCGTAAAATCGTTTCGGTCACGCCCCATGGTGATCTCCTGAAGCTGCAGGCAGGGCGGTGGCGTAATCGGGACCATCGCGCAGCAGGGTGGCGAAATCCTGTTGCGCCAAAGCTGCTTCTGCTGCGATCATGTAGGCAGCCAGCGCCTGTGCCGGATCGCCGCGCTCCGTGACGTTCCGGTCGAGGGCATCCTCCAGTGCAGCGCGGTCGCCGTCGTCGAGGGCGCTGCCGTAGCTACGGGCGCGCCCGTAGAAAGCCGTGACGAGTTTCTTCATGCGCTTGGGCACGGCGAGATCACCGACGCCCATGTCACGCAGGGACATGTCGAGCCATTTGAAGAAGGCATCGACGAATTCCTGCGCGAAATCATCCGCCGGCGGCGGCAGATGCCGCAGGCGGCGCAGGATCAGCGTCATGTGGAGTATGACGGCTTCATAGCGGCCTTCCAGCGTGTCGGGCACGCCTAAATCGGTATAGAGCGGTTCGGCGCGCGATGCGGCGATCACGCGGGTGAGCATCGTCTGTACCGGGTCCTGGACGCGGTCCTTGCGAAACCATTTGAAGATCATCGCCTCAGCTTTCCGGGCGCGCACGCCCTTGTCAAAATATTCCAGTCGGGTTACGCCATTCACCCGGCCGGGCGCAAGTTCCCCGAAGCCGCAGTTCGATCGGACCAGCGCCGGAAGCGAGTCGCCATGAAGATGATTTCCCGCCTTGCCGCCGTCTTTCTGATTGCCGGCCTCACCACAGCCTGCATTCAGGGTGAAACATTCCAGCGCGGCTATATAGTCGATGAAGAGGCTCTGGAAAGTGTCGAGCCCGGCATGTCCGCCGAGCAAGTGCTCGAGACGCTGGGCACGCCTTCCACGGTCTCCACTGTCGGGAACCAGTCCTGGTATTATGTCAGCCAGACGGCGCGGCAGCAATTCGCCTTCCAGAAGCAGGAAATCGTCGAGCAGCAGGTCACGGCGGTGTATTTCACGCCGAACCTCCGGGTGGAGCGTGTGGCGCTCTATGGGCTTGAGGACGGTCAGATCTTCGATTTCATTTCGCGCACGACGCCCACGGGTGGGCAGGAGCAGAGCTTCCTTGCCAACCTCTTCCGTGGTGTGGTCGGGTTCAATCCGCTGCGCTGATCGATTTTTCCGAAAGCCAAACGCCGCCGCGTAATGATCACGCGGCGGCCTTACTGTTTCTGGATCGACGGGCTGATCAATCGCGGCGCAGCAGCCGCTCGAAATAGTCGCGCTCTTCTCCCGGAAGGCCGGGATCGGCCAGACGGTTGCGCAACTCTTCGAGAATGCGGCGGGCGCGCCGCGCGGGGCTCTCGTCGGCACCCGGCACGCGGACGTCGCTCTCGAAGCGGCCCCTGTCGCGGGTCGGGCGACCCAGCGGATCGGTGTCGCGACCTTCGCGGCCGTCCATCCGGCCCATACGCCCTTCTCCACCTTCACCGCGCATCTCACCCGGCTGGCCGCCGCCTTCACCCTGGCCCTCTCCGAACATCCGCTGCATCTGATCGGCCATGCCCTGGAGACCCTGTTGCAGGCCTTCGAGGGCGCGCCCCTGCGCATCGACGGCATCGTCAGGGTTGCCCTCGCCGAGGGCGCTTTCCGCCTCGCCCATCGCGCCCTCGGCATTGTCGAGACCCTGCTCGCCCTGCATGCCGAGTTCGCGCATGCGCTCCTGCAATTCCTGCAGACGGTCGCGCAGGGCCTGTTGCTGCTCGGAGAGATCGCCTTCGCCGTCCCCCTCGCCCTGATCGCGCTGCGCCTGTTCACCGCGGCGCTGGCGCTGCGCATCGCCGAAGGTCTCGTCGCGCAGTTGCTGCTGCTCGCGGGTGAGGGCGTCGAGTTCGTCGAACTGGCGGTTCAGTTCACGGGTATGCGGGTCGGAGGACATGTCGCCCCGCTGGGCGGTCCGGAGGTTCTGCATGATGTTGCGCAGCTCATCCATCAGGCGCTGCGCCTCGGCCATGTCGCCGCGCTGCATCGCGTCCTGCATGGCGTCCATCATCTCCTGCAGATCCTGCTCGGTGATCGTCTGCTGCTCGCCCGACGGCATGCGCGGTGCCTCGGCATTGTCGGAATCGTCCATCATTCGGCGGGCGAGTTCGCGCATATAGGCGTCCATCGCCGCGCGAAGCTCCTGCATCAGCTGAGCGAGTTCTTCCTCGCTCGCGCCCTCGTCCATGGCCTGTTGCAGACGCTCCTGCGCCGCGCGCAGGGCCTGCTCGGCATCGGACATGCCGCCATCCTCGATATCGAGCGCCATCGCCCAGAGCCAGTCGGCGACGGCGACAAGATCTTCGTCGCTGCGCGCTTCGTTGAGGCGGGTCGTTGCGCTGCGCAGACCGAGCCAGACACCCCACGGAACCGCGAAACGCTCCGGCGCAATCATCAGCGCGTCGAGCGCGTCGAGCACCCTGTGGCGATGTGCGGGTTCGAGAACGAGGTTGCGCCGCTGCTCGACGAGCGCGCGGGCCAGCGGATCGTTGAAGGGGCGTTGCGGCAGGGTGAAATCGATCACCTCGGAATAGCCGGTCTGCCCGGCATCGTCGCGCGCTTCGAGCTGGAGGGTCACCCGCGCACCGGCCCAAGGGTGCTCGGTGCGGTCGAAATTCGTCGAGGCGATTCCCTGTTCGCCGCTGCGCGCGAGCGACAGAGACAGGTCAGGCGGCGGGGCGAGCGGGGTATGCGCGTCGCGCTCGGGCGGAAGGGCGACGATGGCCCGCGCCTGCGCAACGCCGTAATCATCCTGCAGCGCGTAGGCGAGGGTGAAAGCGCCTCGCGCCTGCACTTCCGGCGACCCGTCAAAGCTGATCTCCGGCGATACATCCCGGATCGCGGTGATGCTCAGGCGGTGCGCGGGACCGGTTTCGGGGCCGATTTCGAGTTGCGCGTCGCCGTGAATGCGAAAGCGTTGCTCGTTGAGGCCTTCACCGGCTACACGACCGGCGCCGTCGAGGGCGTCGAGCCCGGTCACGGCGGCGATGCGCGGGGGCGCTTGCCCTGCCACGCGGATCACGATGACCGAATCCTGCGGCACGCGCAGATGCTGGGCCTCACGGTCGAAATCGAGCATCAGCGGCGCGATACCGGTATAGCCGGGCGGATCGATCCAGCCGTCAATGCGCATGGCGGGTGCTTGCGCCGTCGGGGCGCGCCAGTCGAAAGCGGCGTTCAGCCGTGCGCCGATCTCCGGCCCGGCGATGAAGGCGCTGGCGACGGCGGCGAGCACGGGCACGGCGCGCAATGCGTAGCGGTCGCGTTGCGGCATGGCCGGATCGGGAGCGTCGAGGCGCATGCCGGAGAGCGCGTTCGCAGCACGGCGTCGATGGATCTCCCATAGCGCCATGGCGGCGGGATCGCGATCGCCGAGGGCGAGATTGTCGTCGAGAGTCCGGGCGGGCCCGTGTTCGAGCCGCGAATCACGCTCGAGCCGCGCCAGCGCCGCCGCGCGACCGGGCGCACCGCGCAGAACGCGCACCAGCGCGCTGATCGCGGGGATGCAGGAGGCGATGAAGGCGACGGCCACAATGGCGACCACGGCGATTCGTGCCAGGGGTGGTATCTGCTGGAACAGGCCGAGCCAGGCCAGGGTCAGGAAGGCGGCGACGACGGAGAGGGGCAGCCAGAGTCGCGGCCAGAGCAACTCGATGGCGAGCGTTGCGCGCGCCCGTCCGACGAGGCGGTCGAGCCGCGTCCGCAGTCGGCGCTGTTGTACCACCGGATCAGCGTCTTGCTGCGGCGGGTTCTCGGGCCGAAAGCGGTGCAGCAGGGCTTGCAGCCCTTGCGGGAGAAATCGCATACGGCGTCCCTGCATCTCGTTTTTCGTCGGGCGCGCACGGCCTTTCGACCGGTCCGACCTCAGTCTAACGCTTCCTATCTCATTGTAACACGGTTATTTCTGGGCGAAAGCATGCCGGTCGCGGCGATTGCCCGCAGCAGCGTCGGCTCAAGCATTCGAGACAAGGACGCCGAAATGCGCGAAACCCCGGACACGTCGCTCTCCGCAAGCCCCGATCACGTGCTCGCCGGAGTGATCGCGGATGGCGTCCACCGGCTGCGGCTGCGGGTCTATTACGAGGACACGGACTTCTCCGGGATCGTCTACCACGCGAATTACCTGCGCTATTGCGAACGTGGGCGCAGTGATTGCCTGCGTCTTCTCGGCATCGACCAGTCGCGCCTGCATCGTGAGGAGGGCGGGCTCGCCTTTGCCGTGCGGCGGATGGAGATCGATTTCAGGCGCCCGGCGCTGATGGACGACGTGCTCGATATCGAGACGCGGATCAGCGAGGCAGGCGGTGCTTCGCTGACCATGGATCAGGTGGTGATGCGTGACGGCGCATTGCTCGTCGGTGCCCGGGTCGCCGTTGCCTGTATCCGCGACGGTCGACCGGCGCGGATCCCGGTGTCGCTGCGCGAGGCGCTCGCGGGAATGCTGGCGGAAAGCGGGAACGGGTGAGGGCGATGCGGGACCCTCTCCGGGGCCCCGCATGCATGATCGCGCGTTCAGATCACGTAGCTCTTCAGTGGCGGGAAGCCGTTGAAGGCGACGGCGGCGTAGGTCGATGTATAGGCGCCCGTACCCTCGATCAGCACCTTGTCGCCGATCGACAGCGAGACCGGCAGATCATAGGGAATGCGCTCATACATCACATCCGCCGAATCGCATGTCGGGCCGGCGAGCACGCAGGGCGTGGACGCTTCACCGTCATGCGGCGTGCGGATGGCGTAGCGGATCGCCTCGTCCATGGTCTCGGCGAGACCGCCGAACTTGCCGATATCGAGATAGACCCAGCGGATTTCGTCTTCCGCACGGCTCTTCCTCGAGACCAGCACCACTTCCGCCTCGATCACGCCGGCATTGCCGACCATGCCGCGACCCGGTTCGATGATCGTCTCCGGGATGCGGTTGCCGAAATGCCGCGAGAGCGCCTCGAAGATCGACTGGCCATAAGCCTCGACCGCCGGGATCTGCTTGAGATAGCGCGTGGGAAAGCCGCCGCCGAGATTGACCATGGACAGGCGGATGCCACGCTCGGCGCAATCGCGGAAGATCGCGGCGGAGGCCGCCAGCGCCTGGTCCCAGGCTTGCGTATTGCCCTGCTGCGAGCCGACATGGAAGGACACGCCGTAGGCGTCGAGGCCATGCCTCCAGGCGTGCTCCAGCACCTCGACCGCCATTTCCGGCGCGCAGCCGAATTTGCGCGAGAGCGGCCATTCGGCGCCGGCGCCGTCGCACAGGATGCGACAGAAGACGCGGATATCCTGCGCATTGGTGAGTTCCGCCGCACGGGCGATCTTCTCGACCTCGGCCTCGCAATCCACCGCGAACAGACGCACACCAAGCTCGAGGGCGCGCACGATGTCGCGCTCCTTCTTGATGGTGTTGCCAAAGGAGATCCGGTCCGCCGTGGCGCCGGCTTCGAGCACGAGCTTCATCTCCTGCACGGAGGCCGTGTCGAAGCACGAGCCGAGTTCGGCCAGAAGCGCCAGCAGTTCCGGCGCCGGGTTTGCCTTCACCGCGTAGAACACACGGGTATCGGGCAGCGAGCGGGCGAATTGCAGGTAGTTGTCGCGCACGACGTCCCGATCGACGACGAGGCACGGCCCGTCATCGTCGCGGGTGCGCAGGAATTCATGGATGCGCGCGGTCATGGCGCCCTCCTGACAAAGGTTCGACGGACGGCGTCGTGCCGTCACGGCCAGAATTCAGGTGGCTGCGGGCCACCCAGCTCGGGGGTTGGACTGCGCCGACGCCGGACATGCTGTGGAGACATGAACGTCGTAGGGCGGGTCGAACCCGTCGTGCTGCCTTCGTTTGGAACGGAAAAATCCGATCCGCACATGCGGCAATGATGAGACAAGCCTCTTCGGTTGCCGACCTGTGGAGGGCCGACGGAGACCAAAAAAGCCCGTGTCGTCGTTGCTTTAAGCCGCGCTGGGCGTCGTATTACGACACCACAGGCCGGTTGCCTCCGGCACCAGTCGCTTTCCGTGAGCTTGAGAAGCTCGCGGGCGTGACGATCAACCTGATCGCTTCCGCCGACCGGCACGCGACCACAGGCACGTGCGAAATTGGGCAAGGTGGTCGGTACAGCCATCGCACGGATTTTTCAAGAAAAATCGGATCCTGCACGTCGATTTTTCGTCGCACCCGGTACCATCGCGACGCAACGCCGAGTTCGTCGCACTTTCGCCCGGGCCGATGTCGGCGTAGGCTCGTCTTGCGCATCTATGGCGCAGTACGGGAGGACATCATGCTGAATTTCGCGGAAATCATGCGGAACGCGCAGGGCGGGGCGGCGATCGAGAGTTTTGCCGCGCAGTTCGGCATGAGCCAGGAGGACACGCGCAAGGCGCTTGCCGCGCTCGCGCCGGCCTTCGCGCTCGGCCTGCAAGAGCAGCGCGAGAAGCCCGATCATCTGCGCGATCTCGCTGAGGCTATGGCGCATGGGGCTTATGCACCGTTCTTCGAAAGCGCGGCAGAGGCCTATTCGCAGGATGCCCGCCGACGCGGTGAAGAAGCGCTCGGCGCTCTGTTCGGTTCGCCGGATCTTGCGCGCAATCTCTCCGACCAAAGCGCGAAACTCGCCGGCCTCTCCCGGGAGACCATGTCACAGATGATGCCTTACGTGGCCGCGACCCTGATGGGCGGTATGGGCGAGCACATGCGCAGCCAGTCTGATTCTCGGCGTGATCGCGCGTCCGAAAACCCCTATGAGGCGATGTTCTCCGCCATGTTCGGTGTCGAGCCCGAACCCGCGCCCCCGCCCAAGAGCGAGGGCGAGAAGGCGGTCGCGGAGATGTTCAGCCATTGGGAGCGCTTCATGCAGCTCGGGCGCCAGATGCAGGATGCGCAGATGCAGATGATGCGCACCCTCTTCGAGGATGCTGCGCGGCAGATGGCGCATGCGGCGCCGGAGGCGGGCGCACAGGATAAGCCTCAGGCGCCGAAGGACGAGGGCTGACGGGAGGCCTCAAACCAGCTTCTTCAGTGCATAGAGCCGCTCCAGCGCCTCGCGTGGGCTGAGTTCGTCCGGATCGATCGCGCCGAGGGCTGCATGCAGCGGGTCCGGCCCGGGCGCGGCTTGCGGCGCTGGCTGGCGCGCGGGCGCGGCGAAGAGGGGGAGATCGTCGAGACGCGCCGTCGAGGGGTTCTCGCGATCGGCGCGCTCCAACTCTTCGAGGATTGTGCGTGCGCGTGTGATCACCGGGGTGGGCAGGCCGGCGAGGCGCGCCACCTGCAGCCCGTAGGAGCGATCGGCGGCGCCTGGCACCACTTCATGGAGGAAGACCAC
>NZ_DATGCW010000226.1:0-5634 GCF_035311605.1 Saliniramus sp. | reverse complement strand
TTGTGCGGCGAGAAGGCGAGAAAATCGCGCACGGTGTCTTCGTTGACGACGTCGTAATGCTGCTCGAACAGCGCGATATTGCCGGCGGAGGCGAGTGCGCTCTCCCATTCGTTGCGCTCGCCATTATAGCTCGTCGGCAGTGCCGCGAGACGCATCGTGGCATCCAGAATGCGGGCGACGAAATCGGCGCGCTCGGTATTGCGAAACAGCCAGTAGAGATTCGAAGCGGTACGAGAAAGCATTGCCATCAACCTGTGTGAAGAAACGGGACGGGTTTCGGTCGGGCGGCTCAGGCGCCGAGCACCCAGGTATCCTTGGTCCCGCCTCCCTGGCTGGAATTCACCACCAGCGAGCCATCCTTCAACGCCACGCGGGTCAGGCCGCCGGGCACGATCTCGACACCATTGGCGCCCGAAAGCACGAAGGGGCGCAGATCCACATGGCGGGGCGCCACACCGGAAGCGACGAAGGTCGGACAGGTAGAAAGGGCCAGCGTCGGCTGCGCGATGAAATTCTCCGGATGCGCCTTCAGCTTGCGGCGAAACTCCTCAATCTGCCCGCGGGTCGCATGCGGCCCGACCAGCATGCCGTAACCGCCGGAGCCATTGACCTCCTTGACCACGAGATCGGGAAGGTTGTCGAGCACATGGGCAAGGGCCTCGGGCTCGCGGCAGCGCCAGGTCGGCACATTGTGCAGGATCGGCTCTTCACCGGTATAGAATTTCACGATCTCGGGCATGTAGGTATAAACCGCCTTGTCGTCGGCGATGCCCGTGCCGACGGCATTGGCGAGGGTGATGTTGCCTGCCTGATAGGCACCGAAGATGCCCGGAACGCCGAGCACCGAATCCGGCTTGAACACGAGCGGGTCGAGAAACTCGTCATCGACGCGGCGATACAGCACGTCCAGCCGCTGCGGCCCTTCAGTTGTGCGCATGTAGACGACTTCGTCCTTGACGAAGAGATCACTCGCCTCGACCAGTTCGACCCCGAGCTTGTCGGCCAGGAAGGAGTGCTCGTAATAGGCGGAATTGAATTGCCCCGGCGTCAGCACCGCCACATTCGGCTCTCGCCGTCCGCTGCGCGGCGCCACCGATTGCAGGCAGGCGAGCAGCGCGTCGGGATAATTCTCGACCGGGGCGATGCGGTGACGGGCATACAGTTCGGGAAAGAGCCGCATGGTCACTTCCCGGTTCTCCAGCATGTAGGAGACGCCGGAAGGCGTGCGCGCATTGTCCTCGAGCACATAGAACGTGTCCTCGTCGACGCGCACCAGATCGATCCCCGCAATATGGCAATAGATGTCGTGCGGGACCTTGAGCCCCTGCATTTCGAGGCAATAGAAGGGGTTGGTGAAGATCAGCTCCTTCGGGATGATCCCGGCGCGCAGAATCTCCTGCTTGCCGTAGAGATCAGCGAGGAACATGTTGATCGCCTTGACGCGTTGCTCCAGCCCGCGCGCGACGTGATCCCATTCCTTCTTCATGATGATGCGCGGAATGATGTCGAAGGGAATCAACCGCTCCGTCGCCGCGTCGTCACCATAGACTGCGAAGGTGATGCCGATGCGCCGGAAGAACAGTTCCGCCTGGCTGCGTCGCGTATCGAGCAGTTCGCGCGGGGTCCTGGCCAGCCATTGCTTGAGCTGCTCATAGGGTGCCCGCACCTCGCCCCCGCCGGCGACACCGTTCATCTCGTCAAAGACTGGCATTGGCTCTCCCACAGATTGCGCCTTCATTGTCAAGCCTAGAGGCAAGGACCGGGCCAGGCAAGGCGCGCCGGAAACGCAGGCGCTGACGAGGAATTCCGGGTGCGCCCATTGACTTGTGCGCCGCGAAAGGCGATATCTGCTGCATAGCGTCGTTTCGGACGACGCCGGGGCTGCGTGAGTGAAACGTTTCACCATCGTTTCGCGCCCCCTTCATCCCGATCTTCGACAACCTGATCACGCGGGTCGTCTCTTGAACGAGCCCGCCTGCACGCGTTTCGCGTCCGGTGCGGCTCCCCGCTGCATGAAAGCATCATCTTGACCACATTTTCCGATTTCGGCCTCGCCGAGCCCATTCTCGCGGCGCTCGCCGGTGAAGGCTATGAAACCCCCACTCCGATTCAGACCCAGGCGATCCCGCTGGTGCTGGAAGGTCGCGACCTGCTCGGTATCGCCCAGACGGGCACCGGCAAGACCGCCGCCTTCTCACTGCCGATTCTCGATCGCTTCTCCCGTGACCGCAAGGCGCGCGTGCCGCGCAGCTGCCGGGCTCTGATCCTCTCGCCAACGCGCGAGCTGACCAGCCAGATCGCCGACAACATCCGGATTTACGGTCGCAATCTGCGCCTTTCGACGCAGGTCGTCTTCGGCGGCATGCCGATCAACCGTCAGATCCGCCAACTCGAACGCGGCGTCGACATTCTCGTCGCCACGCCGGGGCGCCTGCTCGATCTGATCGACCGCCGCGCGCTCAGCCTCGCCGATGTCGAGGTGCTGGTGCTCGACGAGGCCGATCAGATGCTCGATCTCGGCTTCATCCATGCCCTGCGCCGCATCGCGAAGCTGGTACCGCGTGAACGGCAGAGCCTGTTCTTCTCCGCCACGATGCCCAAAAGCATCGCCGGCCTCGCCGAGGAATATCTCGACAATCCGGCCCGCGTCGCCGTCCAGCCGGCGGCCACCACCGCCGAGCGTGTGGCACAGCAGGTGATTTTCGTCTCCTCCGGCCAGAAGCAGCGCCTGCTTGCGGAAGTCCTGCAGGACGGTGCGGTGAGCCGCGCCCTCGTCTTCACCCGTACAAAACACGGGGCCGACAAGGTCGTGAAGCATCTCGAACGCGACGGCGTCCCCGCTGCGGCGATCCACGGCAACAAGTCGCAGGGCCAGCGCGAGCGCGCCCTCAATGATTTCCGCCAGGGTCGCTGCAAGGTGCTGATCGCCACCGATATTGCCGCGCGCGGTATCGATGTCGACGGCGTCTCGCACGTCATCAATTTCGAACTGCCCAACGTGCCGGAATCCTATGTCCACCGGATCGGGCGCACAGCCCGCGCCGGCGCGGACGGCGCCGCCCTCTCCTTCTGCAACATGGAAGAGCGCGCCTATCTGCGGGACATCCAGCGCACCACGCGCCAGGATATCCCCGTGATGCCGCTGCCGCCGGGCTTCACTCCCGAGCCGCCGCCGGAAGCACCGATCCCGAAAGCGGGCAAGAGCGGGAAGACCATGAAGGGGCTGAGCCAGGGCAAGCCCGGCGGCCATCGCAAGGGCGCGCGCCCGGGTACAGGCTCCGGAGCCCCCGCTTCACGCGGTGGCGCCCCGCGCAACGGCGCACCGGGTCGCCCGGCACGCCAGCAGCGTCGCGAACAGCGCCCCGCCGCCTATTGACGGATTGCGGCGATCGCATCCGCGACCGCCGCCCTTCACGACCGAGATGAACGAACGGCGCCGGTGTCTGATGCACCGGCGCCGTTTTCGTGCCCTGATCAGGCGCACATATCATTACGGGGCGAACCAGAACGCAGGGCGAGTGACGACACAGAACGAGTGACGACAAAAAAGGGCGACCGCGCGGGCCGCCCATTCGTTATCCTGATTGCTGCGCGCCGCCCGTTCGGGGACGCGATCGGGGTCACCCGGTCTCAGGCAGCGACTTCTTCGCTTGCCTCGACCTCGACCGGACCGGAATCCTTGCCGCGGGCCGTTACGTCACGATCGACGAACTCGATCACGGCGAGCGGCGCATTGTCGCCGTAGCGGAAGCCGGCCTTGAGCACGCGGATATAGCCGCCGGGACGCTCCGCATAGCGCGGGCCGAGCACGTCGAACAGTTTGCGCACCATCACTTCGTCGCGCACCTTGGACATGGCCTGGCGGCGTGCATGGAGATCGCCGCGCTTGGCCAGCGTCACGAGCTTCTCGACGAAGGGACGCAGGTCCTTCGCCTTCGGCAGGGTGGTGATGATCTGCTCATGCTTGATCAGCGCGGTCGACATGTTCGCGAACATCGCCTTGCGGTGCTCGGAGGTACGGTTGAAACGGCGACCCTTGAATCCGTGACGCATTGTGGCTCTCCATTCTCTGCGGTCGCCGTGCCAAGGTACGACCGTCGTTGTTGATGGCCTGATCGGCCAGTGAAGCGCCCCGCCGCATCGCAGTGACGGCGGGGCGACGTCTCAGTAATGCTCTTCGAAGCGCTTGGCGAGATCGTCGATGTTCTCCGGCGGCCAGCCCGGGACTTCCATACCCAGATGCAGGCCCATGCCGGCGAGGACTTCCTTGATCTCGTTGAGCGACTTGCGGCCGAAATTCGGCGTGCGCAGCATCTCGGCTTCCGACTTCTGGATCAGATCGCCGATATAGACGATGTTGTCGTTCTTCAGGCAGTTGGCCGAACGCACCGACAGTTCCAGTTCGTCGACCTTCTTGAGCAGGGCCGGCGGGAACGGAAGCTGCGGCGAGGAGGCAGCAGCCTCTTCCTTGTGCGGCTCCTCGAAATTGACGAAGACCGCAAGCTGGTCCTGGATGATGCGCGCCGCATAGGCGAGCGCGTCCTCCGGCGACACGGCGCCGTTGGTCTCGACCGTCATGGTCAGCTTGTCATAATCGAGGATCTGGCCTTCGCGCGTGTTCTCCACACGATAGGAAACCTTGCGCACCGGGCTGTAGAGCGAATCGACCGGGATCAGACCGATCGGCGCGTCTTCAGGACGGTTGCGATCGGCGGGGACGTAGCCCTTGCCGGTATCGACGGTAAATTCCATGCGGATCTCGGCGCCCTCGTCGAGAGTGCACAGCACGAGCTCCGGATTAAGGATCTCGACATCGCCGACCGTGTTGATGTCACCGGCGGTAACCGTGCCCGGACCGGTCTTGCGCAGGGTCATGCGCTTGGGCCCGTCACCTTCCATGCGGATGGCGATGGCCTTGATGTTGAGCACGATGTCGGTGACGTCCTCGCGGACGCCTGGAATCGAGGAAAATTCGTGCAGGACGCCGTCGATCTGCACGGCGCTGACCGCCGCGCCCTGAAGCGACGACAACAGCACGCGGCGCAGGGCATTGCCGAAGGTCATGCCGAAGCCGCGCTCCAGCGGTTCGGCCACGACCGTGGCGACGCGCCGGGGATCGAAGCCGGGGGAGACTTCGAGCTTGTTCGGCTTGATCAGCTCTTGCCAGTTCTTTTGGATCACGACCACACCTCTCGTGAGACGGGTGAAGGGCGACATGCGTGCAGGCCGCCCCGAAAACGAAACGACGCGCCGGAAAGATCCGGCGCGCGAACGGGCGTCAGACGCGGCGACGCTTGCGCGGGCGGCAGCCGTTATGCGGAATCGGCGTCACGTCGCGGATCGAGGTAACGGTGAAACCGGCGGCCTGCAGTGCGCGCAGAGCCGATTCGCGGCCCGAACCGGGACCCGACACCTCGACCTCAAGGGTACGCATGCCGTGCTCGGCCGCCTTGCGACCGGCATCCTCCGCAGCCATCTGCGCAGCATAGGGGGTCGACTTGCGGGAGCCCTTGAAGCCCATCATGCCGGCGGAGGACCACGAGATCGTGTTACCCTGCGCATCGGTGATGGTGATCATGGTGTTGTTGAACGAAGCGTTCACATGCGCGACGCCCGAAACGATGTTCTTGCGTT
>NZ_DATGCW010000225.1:0-8468 GCF_035311605.1 Saliniramus sp. | reverse complement strand
GATCGGCGAGCGCTTGTCGGCGGGAATTTTTCATCTGTTTGCGGACAGGTTGGAAAAATACGGCCAACATGCTTCAGCAATCCCGCGCCCTGATCCTCGTAAAGGCCTTGCCGCAGCCGAGTAGGAAGCACCAGGAAACGGTGTGCTGCGCCGGTGTGACGGTGGAGGGGGCGTGGAAACGTCTCTATCCGGTCCGGTTTCGGCAACTCGATGACGGCAGTACGTTTCGCCGTTGGGAATGGGTCGATTTCGAGTACGAGCTTCCGTCCCATGACAAGCGCCGCGAGAGCTGCAAGGTCTTTGAGGATCGAATGCGCGTTACCGGGCACATGAAGCAAAACGAGCGCGCCCGTTTCCTCAACCCGCTGATCGTGCCGTCGATCGATGAGGCCGCAGCGCAGGGCGTGTCGCTGGCGCTGATCAGGCCGCGCCGGTCATCGTTCCACTTCAAACGAAAATCAGCCGAGCGTATCGCTAGGGAGCGCGAGCATTTTGCTGCGGTCGAGCGGCAAACGAGCTTCCTTGATACCGATCTGAAGGCGCTTGAGCCGACGCCAAACGACTTCCGCTTCCGTTTCGAGGAGAGTGGTCGCCGGCGTCATTTCATGTGCGGCGACTGGGAGGTGCACACAACCTTTCGCAAGCGACGAAGCGGCGCTCAAATGGATGGATGAGAAATTCAACGAGGAGTATCCACGCAAGGGCATGGCCTTCGCGGTTGGAAACGTCGCAAAGCGGCCCCGGACCTTGATGCTGCTGGGGATCATCAGGCTCGATGAGATCGCGCAGGGTGAATTGGGCTTTTGACCGTGGAAAATCAGCTCTGCGCTTGCCCATCGCATGCCGCCCGCGCTGGCAATATCCTACTGATTGTGCAGAAATCGCTCCTTTCTTGAGCGTCAATAGAAACTCCGTGCGCAAACCCCTGCACTAAGCGGGCGAAACATCGTCTTGCCCCGTGTTGACATGCCGGGAGGGCGGTGCTCGACTTCGCTGGTCAGATGACAGTCAGTTCCGCAGCGTAAGCATTCCGATCAAAACGAGGGCGCGCGCAATTGCGGTCATCATGCGGAGGAGTCGACAATGAATGAAATCAGGAAATCCCGCCCGGCGAGCGCATCGCTCGGGCTGCTCAGGCGATCGCTTCTGGGCATGACGGCGCTCGGCGTCGCGGCCTTTGGCCTCGGTGCGCTGGCCCAGCCCGTCGAGGCGCAGACGCTGCGCGCTGTAAAGCACTCGGATCTGCGTGTGCTCGACCCGATCATCACCACTGCCTACATGTCGCGCAACCATGGTTACATGGTGTTCGATACCTTGGTGGCGCTCGATGCGAATTTCGAAGTGCAGCCGCAGATGGCGGATTGGGAGATCTCGGATGACGGGATGACCTACCGCTTCACCTTGCGTGACGGGCTGATGTTCCATGACGGCGAGCCGGTGCGTCCCGCCGATGTGATTGCCTCGATCCGCCGCTGGGGCGAGCGCGATGGCATGGGCCAGGTGCTCATGACCTATATCGACAGCATGGAAGGCGATGGCGACAACGTCGTCGTGATCAATCTCACCCAGCCCTACGGTCTGGTTCTCGACAGCCTGGCCAAGCCCTCTTCGAACGTGCCCTTCATCATGCCCGAGCGGCTGGCGAGCACGCCGTCGACCGAGGCGATTCCCGAGCAGATCGGCTCCGGCCCGTTCCGCTTCGTGCAGGACGAGTTCCAGCCTGGTGTCCGCGCGGTCTATGTCAAGAACGAGGACTACATCCCCCGCGACGAGCCTTCAAGCTGGGCCGCCGGCGGCAAGGTCGTGAACGTTGATCGCGTCGAATGGGTGACGATGGCCGACGACCAGACGGCGCTCTCCGCGCTGCTCGCCGGTGAGATCGATTACTGGGAGCAGCCACCGGCAGATCTTTTGCCGATCCTGGAAAGCAATCCCGAGCTCGTGGTGCGCAACCAGAACGAGCTCGGCTATCAGACCATCGGGCGCATGAACTTCCTGCACGCTCCCTTCGATGATCAGCAGGTCCGTCAGGCGGCTCTTGCTGCGTTGAACCAGCAGGATATTCTGGATGCGATGATCGGCAATCCGGATCTCTACAACGTCTGCCCCGCGATGTTCATCTGCGGCACGCCGCTCGCGAGCGACGTCGGTGCGGAATTTGCAACCGAGAGCCATATGGATCGCGCACGCGAGTTGCTGGAAGCGTCGAGCTACGATGGCACGCCGCTCGTGATCATGCATCCGACGGATGTCGTCACCCTGCGGACCCAGCCCGTCGTCGCGACGCAGCTTCTGCGGGATGCCGGTTTCGAGGTCGATCTTCAGGCAATGGACTGGCAGACCCTGGTCGGGCGTCGCGCGAGCCAGGCCGCGCCGGATGATGGCGGCTGGAACATGTTCTTCACCAACTGGGTCGGCGCCGACGTGTTCAACCCGCTGGTGAACAACATGGTCAACGGGCGTGGCGCCGAAGGCGGCTGGTTCGGCTGGCCGGACGTGCCGGAGGCCGAAGAACTGCGCAAGGCCTATGCCGAGGCGACGGATCCTGCGGAGCAGGTGGAATATGCCCGCCAGCTGCAGGAGCTCGCCTATGACGAAGTGATGTATGTGCCGGTTGGCGAGTACATCGTGCCCGCATCGTGGTCCACCAACCTTGAAGGGGTGCTGGATGGACCGGCACCGTTCTTCTGGAATATCACGAAGAACTGACAGGCTTTCCCGTTCCCGGCCACCCTGCAAGGGGTGGTCGGGGCGAAAGCACTGTGAGCCCGCATGATCGCGCGTCGTGAAGAGTGAGCGGCGCGCTCTCCGGGTATGTCTTTCCTCATCTCACGAGAGCGTCCGATGCTCGGCTATATCGTGCAGCGCATTCTCGCCGCGATCCCCGTCATGGGCTTCGTCGCATTGTTTGTCTTCCTGCTCCTGCGCCTGACGCCAGGGGACCCCGCCGCGATCATCGCCGGCGATACGGCCACGCCGGCTCAACTGGCGGCGATCCGCGAGCGGCTCGGCCTGACCGATCCGATCTATATCCAGTTCTTGAACTGGATCGGTGATCTTCTGCGGGGTGATTTCGGCGTCTCGATCATTTCGCAGCAGCCGGTGATCACGATGATCGCCGGGCGGCTGGAGCCGACGATCAGCCTGGCGCTGACGACCATCACCTTGTCGATCATCATCGCCGTGCCGCTGGGCGTGATCGCTGCCTGGAAGCAGGGCACGATCATCGACCGGCTGGTCATGGCGATTTCGGTGATCGGGTTTTCGGTGCCGATCTTCGTCATCGGCTATGTCATGATCCAGATATTCTCGATGCAGCTCGGCTGGTTTCCGGTTCAGGGCTTTCGCTCGATTACCGAGGGCATCGGCCCTTTCGTCGAGCGGATCTTCCTGCCCACGATCTCTCTGACCCTGCTCTATATTGCCTTGATCGCGCGTATCACCCGTACTTCCATGCTGGAGATCCTCAACGAGGATTACGTCCGCACGGCGCATGCAAAGGGGCTGAGCGACGTCCGCGTGCTGATGCGGCATGCGCTGCGTAATTGTGCGGTGCCGATTGTTACCGTGATCGGTATCGGCTTCGCGCTGATCATCTCGGGTGTCGTCGTTACCGAGAGCGTGTTCAACCTGCCCGGTATCGGGCGCCTCACGGTCGATGCAGTGCTCGCACGCGACTATCCGGTTATCCAGGCGGTGATCCTGCTCGCCTCGCTTGTCTATGTCGTCATCAATCTGTTGATCGACATCGCCTATGTCTTCCTCGATCCGCGGATTCGCTACCAATGAGCACGCAAGCAGCGCCCACCGGCGGCTCGCCGTCGCGCATCACGCAACTGCGCGAAATCGTCTTTTCCAGCCCGATCGTGGCATTCGCATCGCTTATGCTTCTGCTGATCGTGCTTGCTGCGATTTTCGCACCTTGGGTAACCCCCTATGATCCGACGCGGCTGTCGCCGGCGACGCGTCTCGATCCCCCGAGTGAACTCAACTGGCTGGGCACCGACGCATTCGGGCGCGATCTCTTCTCGCGCGTCGTCTATGGCGCGCGGATCTCCCTGATCGTCGGCGTCGGCGCTGCGGTCGCGGCGGTGCTGCTCGGCCTCGCCGTCGGCCTCATCGCCGGCTTCTTCCGCAGCCTCGATGCCATCCTGATGCGTGTCGTCGACGGGCTGATGGCGATCCCCAACATTCTGCTCGCCATCGCCATCGTGGCGCTCTCGGGCGCCAGCCTCTGGACGGTGCTGATCGCGATCACCATTCCGGAGGTGCCGCGCGTCGTGCGCCTGGTGCGCTCCGTGGTGCTCTCGGCCCGCGAGGAGCCCTATGTCGAGGCGGCGATGGCCGCCGGCTCTTCCACCTGGCGCATACTGACGCGGCATCTGTTGCCGAACACGATCGCGCCGCTGATCGTGCAGGGGACATACATCTGCGCCTCGGCCATCCTGATCGAGGCGATCCTGTCCTTCCTCGGTGCCGGTATCAGCCCGGAAACACCGACCTGGGGCAACATCATGGCGGAGGGGCGAATCTACTTCCAGATCAATCCCGGCATCATCTTCTGGCCGGGGCTGGTGCTGTCCGTCACCATTCTCTCCATCAATCTCGTGGGTGACGCGGTGCGCGATGCGCTCGATCCGCGCATGGCCAAGCGGGGGATCGACCGGTGAGCGATACGCTACTCGACATCCGCAATCTCGGTATCGGACTGGGTGGTGACCCGGGTTACGAGGTGGTCAAGGGGCTCTCACTGGGCATCAGGCCCGGCGAGACGATGTGCCTTGTGGGCGAATCCGGCTCGGGCAAATCGCTGACGGCGCTCTCGGTGATGGGGCTCCTGCCCAAGGCGCTCGCGCCGACGCGCGGGGAGGTCCTGCTCAAGGGCGAGAACGTCCTCAATGCCTCGCCCAAGCGCATGCGGTCCCTGCGTGCCACGGCCATGTCGATGATCTTCCAGGAGCCGATGACGGCGCTCAGTCCCGTGCACCGCGTCGGTGACCAGATCGCGGAAGTGCTCGACGCCCACACCAAGCTCGATGGCAGGGCCCGGCGCAAGCGCGTGCTGGAGATGATGGAGCATGTGCATCTGCCGAATGTGGAGAACCTGTATTACAGTTATCCGCACCAGCTTTCGGGCGGCCAGCGCCAACGCATCATGATCGCCATGGCGCTGATCCTGCGCCCGCAATTGCTCATCGCCGACGAGCCGACCACGGCGCTCGACGTCACCACCCAGAAGCAGATCCTGGCTTTGATCCGCGAATTGCGCGAGGAGCAGGGCACGGCGGTTCTGTTCATCACCCATGACATGGGCGTGGTGGCCGAGATCGCCGACGACGTCACCGTGCTGCGGCTGGGTGAAATCGAAGAGACGCGGCCCGTCGAGGCGCTTTTGCGCGAACCGAAGACGGCTTACAGCCGGGATTTGCTGCAAGCCGTCCCGAGTCTGATTCCGCGCCCGGCCCGCAAGCTCAATGACAAGCCGATCGTGCTGCAGACGACGGGTCTGGGCAAAACCTACGAATCGAGCGGCCTGTTTCGCAAGGGCCGCTCTGTGGTCGCAGCGAAGGACGTCAATCTCACGCTGCGCCAGGGGCAAACGCTTGGAATCGTCGGTGAATCGGGCTCGGGCAAATCCACCGTGGCGCGCTGCATCGTGCGTCTGATCGAGCCGACGGAGGGCTCGATCCGCATCTCCGGTACGGAGGTCGCGGATATCTCGCAGCGCGCCTTGAAGCCGCATCGCAAGAAGGTCCAGATCGTCTTCCAGGACCCGTTTCGCTCGCTCAATCCGCGCATCGAGGTGGGGGAATCGATCATCGAGGGGCCGACCAATTTCGGCGTGCCGCGCAAGCAGGCCATGGAGCGCGCGCGGGAGCTGATGGAGCTGGTCGGCCTGCCCGGATCGGCGCTCGATCGCTATCCGCACCAGTTCTCGGGCGGCCAGCGACAGCGCATCGCCATCGCGCGCGCCATCGCCATGGATCCTGATCTGCTCGTCGCCGACGAGGCCGTCTCGGCCCTCGACGTCTCGGTCCAGGCGCAGGTGCTGGAACTGCTCGATGATATTCAGAAGCGGCTCGGCATCGGGTTGCTCTTCATCACCCACGATCTGCGCGTCGCGGCCCAGATCTGCGACGACGTGATGGTGATGCAGCACGGCAACGTGGTGGAATACGGGCCGGCAGCGACGGTGCTGGGTGATCCGAAGACAGAATATACGCGCGCCCTGATCGAGGCGGCACCGGGGCGGGACTGGGATTTCGGCAATTTTCGCCCGGTCTCCGAGACGCTCGCCGCGCTGAAACAGAAACAATCATAACAAATTCCGGGGAGAGAAATCATGGATATCAAGGGATTGCCCTTCGATTCGGACGCGATGCTCGAAGGGCTTCGCCCATGGATCGAATGCGAGAGCCCGACCTGGGACGCCGCCGCCGTCAACCGCATGATGGATCTCGCTTCCTGCGAACTCGCCTGCATGGGCGCCACCATCGAGCGCATTCCAGGCCGGATGGGGCTCGGCGACAGCGTGCGTGCGCGCTTTCCCCATCCCAATGCCGGCGAACCCGGTATCCTGATTCTCGGCCATCTCGATACGGTGCATCCGGTCGGCACGCTGGAGAAATTGCCCTTCCGGCGTGATGGCGACATCTGCTACGGGCCCGGCATCTGCGACATGAAGGGCGGGAATTATCTCACCCTCGAAGCCATCCGCCAGCTCGCCCGCGCCGGTATCGAGACGAAGCTGCCGGTGACGATCATGTTCACCCCCGACGAGGAGATCGGCACGCCCTCTGTGCGCGACCTCATCGAGGCGGAGGCTTCGCGCGCGAAAGTGGTGCTTGTGCCCGAGCCCGGGCGCGACAAGGGCGGCGTCACCTCCGGTCGCTACGCGATCGCGCGTTTCAACATCGCCACGATCGGGCGCCCCAGCCATGCCGGTGCGCGGCTCTCCGACGGGCGTTCGGCCATTCGTGAGATGGCACGGCGCATCATCCAGATCGAGGAAATGACCACGGATGCCTGTACCTTCTCGGTCGGTGTGATCCATGCCGGGCAATGGGTGAATTGCGTCTCCTCACGCGCTGATGCCGAGGTGCTGACCATGGCCAAGCGCCAGGAGGATCTCGATGCGGGTGTGCAGAAGATGCTCTCACTCGCGACGTCATCGGGCGATGTCGTCTTTGACGTGCGCCGGGGCGTGACCCGCCCGGTCTGGGAGGTGGATCAGCGCGGGCTCGAACTCTGCGCCATGGCGGAAGATTTCCACAAGCGGGTCGGCATGCCGTTCTATCATGAGAGCTCTGGCGGCGGCTCCGACGGCAATTTCACCGGCGCGATGGGCATCCCAACCCTCGACGGTCTCGGCGTCGAAGGCGCGATGATGCACACGCTTCAGGAGCATATCCGGATCGAGACGCTCGCGAGCCGGGGCCGGGTCATGGCCGGGTTGCTCGCAACCCTGTCGTGATCGGGGCAGGGGCGGCGAAACCGCGCAGGTAATCGGCCACGTCCCGTCGCGCGACGGGGCGGGCGATGAGATAACCCTGCGCGTAATCGCAGCCTTCTTCCTCCAGGAACTGGTACTGCTCGATACCCTCGACTCCCTCCGCGACGGCCTCCATGCCGAGTGAGTGCGCCAGGGTAATGATCGTGCGCGTCAGGATCGCGTCATCGGGGTCGCGCGCGATGTCGCGCACGAAGGATTGATCTATCTTGAGGCAATCCACCGGGAATCGCTTGAGATGGGTCAGCGAGGCGTAGCCGGTGCCGAAATCATCGAGCGAGACGCGGATGCCGTGGGCGCGAAGCGCAGCCAGCGTGCGAGCGATACAGTCATCGCCGCCATCGAGCAGGACATGCTCTGTAACTTCGACTTCCAGCGCAGCAGGCGGCAGGGCGTGTTTGTCGAGCAGACCCAGTACACGTGTGACGAAATCGTCCTGACGCAGCTGCATCGCAGCGACGTTCACCGCTACGGTTCCCGGTTCCAGCCCGGCATCGGTCAGATTACGGATGGTGGCCAGCGCGAGATCGAAGATGCGATAGCCCAGGGCCACGATCAGCCCGTTCTCCTCGGCCACGGCGATCATCAGCGGCGGCGGGACCGAGGCTCCCCCGCGCTGCCAGCGCACCAGTGCCTCGAAACCGGTATGGCAACCATCCTTGAAGGATGTCTTGGGCTGGAGTGCGATGTCGATTTCGTCGGCGAGCAGCGCCACGGCGAGGTCGTCGCCGATGGCGCGGCGTTCCTCCAACTCGGCTTTCATCGCGGGATCAAACAGGCAGAGCGTGCCGCGCCCGCGCGCCTTGGCCTGATAGAGCGCAATATCGGCGTGTTTGAACACTTCCTTGGCGGTGCGTGCATCCTCGGAAAGCAGGGCCAGACCGATACTGCAACGGGGCGCGACGCTGCGGCCCTGGATCCGCACGGGCGCATCAAGCGTGGCGAGCAGATCCTCGCC
>NZ_DATGCW010000224.1:0-4130 GCF_035311605.1 Saliniramus sp. | reverse complement strand
CGCCGAGACCTGGCTCTCCGAGCGCCGGAAGGATGCCGCATCCGGCGTCGTGATATTCACCGTCACCGATACCGGCCCGTCACGCCCTCCGGCAGCGACACCCAGACGGCCATCCGGGCCTCGCGCGAGCGGCATGATCGCCTCGGGCCCCGCCTCCCCCATCAGCCCGGTCCCGCCGCGCATCGGAAAATAGGTCGGCGCGGCGACGACACCGCCCTGGGCAAACGGCATGACCCGACCGCCCGCGATCACCCCTCCATCGGCGAAAGCCTGTGTCCCCCCCTGACCGATCCCGCCCAGCAGGGAACTCACGCCCTGCCGGATCAGGCTGCGCAGCGGTGCTCGCGCCATGCGCGTCATGAAACCGGTCAGAGAGCGCTGCATCCGCTGCAAGGTGCGATCGAAACGCCCACCTTCAGCATTTGCGCGCGCGAAGCTCTGTTCCAGCGTGGTGCCGAGACGCTCGGAGATTTCGCGCAGGCGCTCGGTCTCGTCGATTTGACGGCGCAGTTCGAGCCGCTCGTCACCGGGGCGCAGGGTCGGATCCATGATCGTCTCTCCATGAATGGTCTTACCCGCATGCGGGCGCGTCGGGATGGGCGCACATCAGCGTCGCGAGCTCGGCCCGTGTCGGCGGGGCCGATGCCGCGACATCACCGAGCGCGGCGGCGAGTTCGCGCGGCGTGGCGCGCCAGAAGCTCTCGGGAGGCCAGCGCAGACGGGTGAGGCAGTAGCCAAGCACCGCATCCCAGGGAAACGGCGCCGGCGCGGCGCTCACCCCGTCTGCGCCTGCGGAGGGTTTGGCGCATCAACCCCGAACGCCGCCTCCAGTGCCGCGAGGGCGCCCTCGACCAGCGGACTGACGCCATCCGGCCCGTGCAGCGCCGCGACCTCCGCCTCACTCATCTCGTGGCCGCCGCCGCGCAGGGCGCAGGTCAGGATGCTGATTACATCCCCCGCTGCCAGCCGCCCGGTATTGAAGCGCTCGGCCAAACTTGCGAGATCATCGACCCCGAAAGCGGCCTCGAGCTCGGCCAGCGCGCCGAGCGTCAGACAAAGCCGATAGCGCCGCTCCCCGAGAACGAGTTCCGTCTCACCGCGTCTGCGATTGACCATATCCACCTCCTCAGGCTGCCTGGAATGCCAGTGCGCCCGCCGATTCGAGCGCCATGTCGAAGGTCACCTCGCCCGCGTGATCGCCCCGATATTCCAGCGCGACGATCTGGAAGGGGCCAGTGATCACGCCGAAATCGGGAATCACGATCTCGAAATCGCCGATCCCGCCATCGAAGAACAACGCCCGCATCAGCGCATCAGATTGCGCATCGCGAAACACACCCGATCCCGCGATCGCGGCCCGGCGCATGCCGGCCCCCGCGAGCAGTTCGCGCCAGCGCCCGGCGGAATCGGCATGGGTGACATCGACCGGCTCCGCATTGAAACTGATCTGCCGCGCGCGCAATCCTGCCACCGTGGCGAAACCGCCGCCATCCGCGATCTTCACCAGAAGATCCTTGCCTTTCTGTGCTGCCATTTCGTGTCTCCCTCAAATCGCATGGCCCTCGCTCACAGGCGCTCCGTCACCGCCCGCAGCCCCAATTCCGCCCGCCCCAGCCCGGAGCGCTCGTCGCGTCCGATCGCGCAGGAGACGACGCGCAGATTGACCAGCCGGTGATCGATCAGCGTCAGCGACGCGTCGTGCAGCGCCTCCGCCATGTAATCTGCGGCAATGAGCGCGCTCGCCCGCGAGCCCGGTCGCGCCCAGACGACGATGCGCAGATCGTGTTCATGCGCCTCCTGCAGGTCGCCCGGCCAGTCGCGCACCTGCGCATCACCAAACACCGCGTAGATAGCGGGTGCCGCGCGCGGCGGTTCATCGTAGAGATGCACCGCGCCGCCCATGGCCTGGGCGAGATCGGCATCTTCGGTGAGACGCGTCAGAATGGCCTGACGCAAGGCGAGTATGGGACCGCTCATGGCCTGACCTCCTCCACCAGACAGACCAGATCACGCGCCGGCGCCTCGGCGGCGTCGCTCGCGCGCAGGTCGAAACGGCGCGGGCCGAGCGCGAAGCGCGAACCCGCAGGTGGCGGCGTGCGCCGGCGCAGCCGCAAGCGATGCGTCGCCACCTCTTCGGTGCGGCCCGCGATGCGGCGTTCGTCGAAGCGCAGGGTCTCGAGCGCTCCCCAGACCGCCGGACCGGCCTGCCAGCTGCGCGTGAAACCGCCGAAGCCATCAGGGAGATCGATCGGCGTTTCAATGACGAAGAGTTTGCGGCGCGCGCCGATCTTCGTGCGCTTTTCCATACCGGCCTCCCTCAGTTCAGCCGCAAATGGCGGTAGGGCGCGATCATCAGCGCGACATCCGGCGGCAATAACCCCGTCTCGGGCTCGCCAGCCCCGTCGCCACGCTCCTCGAACCAGCGCGCGACCAGCATGCGCAGCGCCTGGCGTAACGGCGCCGGCACGTTCTCGGGCGCAGGTCCGAAACCCGCCTCCAGATCGATCTCGATGCCGCCGGACGGGCGCGGAAAGCTGTCTGCAAGCATCAGGCCCGGCGGCTGCGCGCCGGGACGCAGGCGGTAATCCTGCGGATCGACCACGCTGGTGACGCCCTGCGCATCAATGACGCGGATCTCGGTGATCGCGATGATCGGGGCGAGCGGCAGATGCAAATGCATGCTGCGGGGCGTCTCCTCCAGGATCAGCCGCCAGCTCTGATTGATGAAGATCAACCGCGTTGCCGATTCGAGCAGGAGCCGCCCCGCCTCGATCAGCGCCGTGACCAGATCATCTTCATGCGTGTCGTCGAGCCGCAGATGCGTGCGCGCATCCGCGAGCGAAACGGGCTCGACGGCGGGGCCGCCGACGCGTATCGGAATCATGCTGGATACCTCGTTCAGGAAGAAGGTCTCGAATGTCGCGCATCTGCCTCGCCGCACTCACCCTGTGCCTGTCGCTGATGCTGCCGGTCGGGCCGGTTCGCGCAGTGATCGGTGGTACTGCGGACACCTCCCCGCTCGCGCGGGCGGGCGTGATGGTTCTAGGCTCCGGCGGATCGGTCTGTTCCGGCGTGATGCTCGACGACGATCTCGTCATCACCGCCGCCCATTGCGTCACCGGCGCTGCGGAACATCGCGTCCATTTCCGCGATGAGGACGGGATGCCGGTTCTGCTCGAAATCGGCGAGACGGTCGTGCATCCGCAATTCGTTCCCGACGCGATCCGTACCCGCCGCCGCTCGATCGATCTCGCCCTGATCCGCATCGCTCAGCCACTGCCGATGCGGTTCGAGCCGGCCACCCTGTCGATGCAGGCGCCGCGTGCCGAGACCCGGGTGCGCCTGGCCGGTTTCGGCCTGCGCGATGAAGCCGATAGCAGCGGCGCCACGAGCGGCAATTTCCACAGCGTCGAACTGGATGTGATCGAGCCATACGGGCCGAGCAGCATCCTGATCTGGCTGTCTGGTGGCGGCTCCATGCCGCGCGGTGGCTGCCATGGTGATTCGGGCGGGCCGATCAGCCGTGATGGGCACGTCTTCGCCATCACCACCTGGACGACCGGCAACGGCTCCGCTTCCTGCGGTGCCATGACTCAAGGCGTCCTGCTCGGCCCCCAGCGAAGCTGGATCGAAGCCGTCACGGCGGATTGGAATCGCCATGTGTCGTGGCGATAAGTGCTTGTCTTGCGCGGTGAAGCAGTCAAGATTGCAGGCATGATCCGAAGCGCGTTCCTCACCCTGATTCTGTTCGTCGTCGCCGGCATCGCGCCGGCTGAGGCGATCGTGCGCGGCGTCGAGGCAACCAACCGGGACGGGTTGCGCGAATTCGTCGTGCGCATCGAAAGCGATCAGGGCGAAATGTGCAGCGGCGTGCTCACCGCCCCCGACCTGATCGTGACGGCGGCCCATTGTCTGCTTGCGGATACGCAATACGAGGTCTTCGCCCTCGACCGACGCGGACGCACGGTTCGCCGTGGCGTTCTGGCCAAGGCGCTGCATCCGAGCTTTGACGGGACGGCGCCACCGCGCCGCCAGCCCGGCATCGACCTGGCCGTGATCCGTCTCGATGGGCCACTCGGCCACGAATTCACGCCCTTGCCGTTGCGCCGCACCAACACGCCGATGCCGGG
>NZ_DATGCW010000223.1:0-30670 GCF_035311605.1 Saliniramus sp. | reverse complement strand
GCATAGAGCGCGTCCATCTCTGCCGCGCGTTCCCGGTCGCCGTAATAGACATGCAACGAGCGCCCGATGGCACGGGCGGTTCCGGGCGGGCGCATAGTGCGCAACGTATCAGGGTCAGGCATCCCCATATTCTCCGGCGCGCTTTGCGGCATCGTGCTCATCCTTTTTACCAAATTCCTGCGGCACGTCGATCTGGCATGCCGGTGGTCTGAAGCGCCTTTGCGCGCGTATTGTTTCCGTTCGTCCGTTGCTGATGAACCCGTAACGCTTGACCTGCGTTAGGGACAGGCACACTTCTTTGCGAACGTCCACGTTTCGCACACGCTCAAGATATTTCAGGATCACAGCGAACTCATGACCGGCAATCCCGACGCGTCAGCGACCCTGACGGCCAATGCTCTGTATTACGTCGCAAAGCGCGAGGCGGTTTTGCAGGAGACGCCGCTGGCATCTTTGGGTGAGCGGCAGGCGCGGGTAAAAACCCTGTGGAGCGGCGTCAGCCGGGGGACCGAGCGACTCGTCTTCGAGGGCAGCGTGCCGCCGGATGAAACCGAGCGCATGCGCGCCCCCTTCCAGGAGGGGGATTTTCCCTTTCCCGTGAAATACGGCTATTGCGCCGTCGGCGAAGTCGAGGACGGGCCGGCGGAATGGCTCGGGCACACGGTCTTCTGCCTGCATCCGCATCAGACGCGCTTCAACGCACCGCTCAGCATGCTCGCCCCACTGCCCGAAAGGCTGCCGGTGCGTCGCGCGGTGCTCGCGGCGAATATGGAGACGGCGCTCAACGGCATCTGGGATTCCGGCGTCGGGCCCGGCGCGCGCGTCATGGTGGTCGGCGGCGGGGTGGTCGGGCTGATGCTCTGCGCCATTCTCTCGCGCATGCCGGGCGTCGAGACGGTGCTCGTCGATATCGATCCGCAGCGCGCCGCGCTGGCTGCGCATTTCGGCATTGGTTTTTCCAAGCCGCTCGATGCGCCGGGCGAGATGGATCTCGTCTTCCACGCGTCCGGCGTGCCCGCAGGGCTTTCCTGCGCGCTCGCCTGTGCCGGGACCGAGGCGCGCATCGTCGAGATGAGCTGGTACGGGTCACAGACCGTGCCCGCCCCGCTCGGCCTCGCCTTCCATTCTCGCCGCCTGTCGCTGATCTCGAGCCAGGTCGGTTCCGTTGCGCCGGCCTACCGCGCCCGCTGGAGCCATGCCCGTCGCCTCGCCAAGGCGCTCGACATGCTGGCTGATGAGCGGCTCGATGCCCTGATCACGGGCGAGATCGCCTTCACAGAACTGCCTAAAACCCTGCCGGAACTGCTCGCTTCGGGCGCGCCGGGCCTGTGCACCGCCATTCGCTACTGAGAAACCTGCAAAGAGGAGACGCCGCATGTTCGCCGTCGAAGTCCGCGACCACGTCATGATCGCCCACAGCTTCAAGGGAGACCTGTTCGGTCCCGCCCAGAAGCTGCACGGGGCGACCTTCGTCATCGATGTCGCCTTCTTTCGCAAGGAACTCGGGCCGGAAGGCGTCGTGGTCGATATCGGGCGCGCGCATGAGGCGCTCAAGGCCACGCTCGGCCCGCTGAATTACCAGAATCTCGACGAGTTGCCGCAATTCGCCGACCAGAACACCACCACCGAATTCCTCTGCAAGCATATCTTCGACGCCATGGCGCAGGCGGCGACGAGCGGCGCACTCGGGCCGGGATCGGAGAAGATCGCGAAGATCCGCGTGCTGATTGGCGAATCACACGTGGCGCGGGCCTGGTACGAAGCCGAGCTCGCCGGCTGATCCGTCATGCGCAAAGCCTGTTTCCTGATCCCGGGCGATCTCGCTGCGCCCACCGGCGGTTATGCCTATGCCCGGCGCATCCTGCCGCTGATGGACGCGGATGGCGTGGATCTGCGCCACTTGGCGCTGCCCGGCGGTTATCCGCATCCGGGCAAGTCGGACCTCGCGGCCACGCAGGAGGCGCTCTCGCATTGCCCGGATGATGCCGTGCTGCTGATCGACGGGCTCGCGCTGGGCGCCATGCCGCCGGACATGGTCGCGCCTTACGGCAGGCGCATCGCCGCGCTGGTGCATCATCCGCTCGGCCTGGAAAGCGGGCTTGACGCGGCGCGTGCCGAGGCCCTGATCGAAAACGAAGCCGCCGTACTCGGCCATTGCAAGCGCATCATCGCCACGAGCCGGCTCACCGGCGAGACGCTGGCGGCGGATTTCGGCGTCATGCCGGAGACGATCACCATTGCCGAGCCGGGGACGGATCCCGCAGCGCCAGCCGAAGGCTCTCCTGCCGGCGCGCCGCTCTCGCTCGTCGCCGTCGGTGCCGTCTCGCCGCGCAAGGCCTATCCGCTGCTCGTCGAAGCGCTCGCCGCCTGCGCAGCGCAGAACCCCTGGCATCTTACCGTCATCGGTGCGCATGACCGCGATCCGGACGAGACGGCAAGGTTGCGCGAGACCATCGACCGACACGGGCTTGGCGGTCGCATCACGCTCGCCGGCGCAGTGGATGATACGGCGCTCGCAGCACATTATCACGGCGCGGATATCTTCGTGTCCGCCTCGCTTTATGAGGGCTACGGCATGGTGCTGGCCGAGGCCATGGCGCGCGGCTTGCCGATGGTGGTCTCTACCGGCGGCGCGGCGGCGCAGACGGCGCCGGACGATGCGGCGCTGAAGGTGCCGCCCGGCGACGCGACGGCGCTCGCGGGCGCCTTGTCGCGCATCATCGATGACCAGGCTCTGCGCCGCCGTCTCGCCGGCGCCTCGACCCGTGCCGGCGCCGCCCTGCCGCGCTGGCACGATACCGCGCGCATTGTCGCCAACGTTCTCAGGGATATCACTGCATGACCGGTTTTTCCGCCGATTGGCTCAGCCTGCGCGAGAGCGCCGATCACGCGGCGCGCAACGGCGCCCTCATGGACAAGCTCGCGGATCATCTGCGCTACGCTGGTGGCGCGCGCGACAGCGTCGAGATCATCGATCTCGGTTGCGGCACGGGCTCGAACCTGCGTGCCATCGCCCCGGCCCTGCATCAACGTCAGCAGATTTGGCGTCTGGTCGATCATGACGCCGCGCTGCTCGTGGCGGCACGCGAGCACCTCGCCGACTGGGCCGACGAGGCCGTGCGTGATGGCGATGCACTCGAACTGGTCAAGGGTGAACGCGAACTGCATGTCTCCTTCATCCAGGGCGATCTTGCCCGGGATCTCGACCCGGTGCTCGACCCGCCCCCCGATCTCGTCACGGCTGCGGCATTGTTCGATCTGTGCGCACGCGACTGGATCCGTTTCTTCGCCAATGCCGTGACCCGCCGGCGCTGCGCTTTCTATACGGCGCTCACCTATGACGGCCACGAGATCTGGCAGCCGCCGCATCCGGCGGATTCCGCCGTGCTTGCCGCCTTCCATGCCCATCAGGTCACCGACAAGGGTTTCGGCCGCTCCGCCGGCCCGGAGGCGACGCAGGCGCTGTCGCAGGCATTCGAAAATCTGGATTACACGGTCGAGACAGCCGGCAGCCCCTGGCGGCTCACGCCTGACGATGCGGCGCTGATTGCGACTCTGGCGGAAGGGCAGGCGCAGGCGGTGCAGCAGGCCGGACTGGTCGAGCAAAGCCAGGTCGAAGAATGGCGCGCGGCCCGTACCGGATCAGGCGTGACCTGCACCATCGGTCATCAGGACCTGTTGGCGCTGCCGGGCTGAGTGTGCAGGACGCCCTCACCCGGTGATGCGTTCGACCTTCGCGATGATGCGCTTGGCGCGCAATTCGGCGATGATACCGTTGAGATGCTTGAGATCCCAGACTGAGAGATTGATCACGATGTCGGTGAAATCCGGGGTGCGGCGCTTCATGGCGAGGTTGTCGATATTGCCGTCATGATCGGCGATCGCCTGGGCAATCTGCGCCAGTGATCCCGGCTCGTTGATCGATTGCAACGCGATGCGCGCCGGGAAGCGCTGTGTCGCCACGGCCTCGACATCCCAGCGCACATCGACCCAGCGATCGGGCTCGTTGTCGAAGGCGGCGAGCGCGCCGGACTGGATCGGATAGATGGTGATGCCCTCACCCGGCGTGATGATGCCGACGATCCGGTCGCCCGGCACCGCCCCCCCTTCCGGGGCGAAGCGGATCGGCAAATCCCCGTCGAGACCGCGAATCGGGATGGCGTATTCGTCTTCCGGTCCATGCGGGATCTGGATCTTGACGAAACTCTCCTCCGATGGCGTCTCCCCGTCGGCGGTTTCACGCAAGGAGGCAGCGCTGCGGCGCTCATCCGTGTAATCGGGATAGACCGCGCGGACCACATCCCCGGAAAACATCTCACCGCGTCCGACGGCAGCCATCACATCCTCGATCGAACCCCGCGCGAGCCGCGGCAGGGCAGCGGCGATCTTCTCGTTGGAGAAGGCCTTGCCGGCACGCTCGAAGGCCCGCTCCAGAATCTGGGAGCCGAGCCCGGCATATTGCTTGCGGACAGCGGTGCGCGTGGCGCGGCGGATGGCGGCGCGCGCCTTGCCGGTCCTCACCAGCGCTTCCCATGCCGCCGGCGGCGTTTGCGTCGTCGCCCGCACGATCTCGACCTCGTCGCCATTGGCAAGCTCGGTCAGAAGCGGTGCCATGCGTCCGTTGATCTTGCAGCCGACCGCCGTGTTGCCGACATCGGTATGCACGGCATAGGCGAAATCGATCGGCGTGGCCCCGCGCGGCAGCGCGATCAGCCGGCCCTTGGGGGTGAAGCAGAAAACCTGATCGTGGAAGAGTTCGAGCTTGGTATGCTCGAGAAACTCTTCCGGATTATCGCCCTCGGCCAGCAGATCGATGGTGCGGCGCAGCCATTGATACGCGCGACTCTCGGCCACGAAACGCGCGATATCCGCGCCTTCCTTGTAGAGCGCATGCGCCGCAATACCGTATTCCGCGATCTCGTCCATCTGGCGCGTGCGAATCTGCAATTCGACGCGCTGCTTGCCCGGGCCGACCACGGTGGTGTGCAGCGAGCGATAGTCGTTCTGCTTGGGCGTGGAGACGTAATCCTTGTAGCGCCCCGGCACCATCGGCCAGGTGGTGTGCACCACGCCGAGCGCCCGGTAGCAGTCGTCGATCTCGTCGACGATAATGCGGAAGCCGAAAATATCGGATAATTGCTCGAAAGCGACAGATTTGCTCTCCATCTTCTTCCAGATCGAATAGGGCCGCTTGCGTCGCCCGTGCACCTGCGCCGTGAGCCCCTTGGCGGCGAGAAGCGAACCGAGAATGCGTTCGATCTCCTCGACGAGGCGCTCGTTTTTCTGGGAGACGCCTTCAAGGCGCTTGCTGATGGTCTGCCAGGCCTCGGGGCGCAGGTGCTGGAAAGCGAGCTCCTCCAGCTCCTCGCGCAATTCCTGCATGCCCATGCGGCCCGCGAGCGGCGCGTAGATTTCGAGGGTTTCCTCGGCAATGCGCGGTCGCTTCGCTTCGGGCATGAAGCCCAATGTGCGCATGTTGTGCAGCCGGTCGGCGAGCTTGACAAGCAGGACACGCACATCTTCCGCGATGGCGAGCAGCAGCTTTCGGAAATTCTCCCCCTGCGCCGCGCGCTTGGAGACGAGGTCGAGCCGCTTGATCTTGGTGAGCCCGTCGACGAGGGCGCCGATTTCCGGGTTGAACAGCCGGGTGATCTCTTCCAGCGTGGCCTCGGTATCCTCGATCGTGTCGTGCAGCACGGCGGCGATAATGGTGGCATCGTCGAGGCGCAGATCGGTGAGGATCGCCGCGACCTCGAGAGGATGAGCAAAGAACGGGTCTCCGGAGGCGCGCTTTTGTGAGCCATGCGCCTGCATGGCGTAGATATAGGCCTTGTTGAGCAGAGCCTCGTCGGCTTGCGGGTTGTAGCGCTTCACCCGCTCGACGAGCTCGTATTGCCGCATCATGCGCAGCACACTCCGTTACCCTCGCATTCACGCGCCCGTCACGGGCGCGCAATACCATCACCCCATACCGGCGCCAAGTCGCGATGATGCGGCACTGGTCTGCCTCATGGCTTAGTCATGATGCGTGCATCTGGCAATGCACGCGGTCGCTTCAACTGGTCACGAGACGCAAAAACCGCTCCATGGTGACCATGAAGCGGCTTCGCAGCACCGACAGGCGGCCCGGAGGCGACGATCAGCCCTGATCGTCCTCGTCGCGCTTGGCCGGGGGCTGCAGACCTTCGAGGCCCCGCAGCAGGTCTTCCTCGCTCATGCGATCGAAAGGCACTTCCGAATCGTCACCACCGCCGGCGGTCGCGGCGGTGGCGGGCGTATCGACTGCGCCTTCGCCAGCCTGCGGCCCATTGAGCATCGGCACCGTTTCGGCTTCCGGCTCATCGACCTCGACATAGCTCTGCATCGAATGGATCAGCTGCTCACGCAGGTCGTCCGGCGAAATCGTCTCGTCAGCCACTTCGCGCAGGGCGACGACCGGGTTCTTGTCGCGATCGCGATCTACGGTGAGCGGCGCGCCGGAGGAGATCATCCGGGCCCGGTGTCCCGCAAGCAGGATCAGCTCGAAACGGTTTTCGACCTTGTCGACGCAATCTTCGACAGTCACGCGAGCCATGGGCGGCTCCTCTCGTTCGGGAAAGATATTTCAATCGGGCTCAATACAGGGTCTCGCGGTCCGAGACAAGGGGCTGGTGCACGAAAACGCAGGCGCGTGGCGCGCGCAGCGCCTCACTGGCCCGCCATCACCTCGATATCGCGGTCGAGGCCGGTGACGACGGAGAAGTCGCGGGTATAGACCGCGCCGTCATGCCGGGCGATCAAGACGTAATCGCCCTCGGCCAGCGTGACACTGGGAAAGGCGCCGATCGCCTCGCGGACCACGTCCCCACCCGGCGTCAGCACGCTGAAGGCCGTGCCGGCGAAGGCTTCACCTCCGGCATAGCCGACGAGTTTCAAGGTCACGGTGGCGGCGCGGTGGTTGAGCGTCGCCTCGGTGATCTGCCCGGTTTCCACATCGACATCGGTGCGCATGATGGAATTGGCCTCGCCGAAGGTCGAGACCACGTGATAGCTGCCTGCGGGCAGGCGCACCATTTCATCACCACGCACATTCGCGGCGACGAGGCGCCCCTCCTCATCCTCGCCGACGGGGACGAAGACCGAATAGCTGATCTGCGAAGGCGCGACCGGGTTATCCGATACGATCCCGCGCACCGCCAGTGCGCCGGCACTGACCCGCAGAACCTCCGCCACGTCACTCCATTGCATCGTGATGCGCCGCGTCGCGGAGGCATAGCCGTAGGAGACATGCACTGTGTAATTGCCCGGTATGAGTCGGAATTCCGGTCGCGGATCGTCGCTGCGCGCCACGAGCACCGGTCGGTCCTCGCCGAACCGGTCCTCGAAGACGCGCCAGATCAGACCCGAGGCAATCGGTGTATTGGTCTCTCCGAACACGGCTTCGAGGCGCATCGTCCCGGTCTGTGGCAGCAATTGCCGCTGCAGGGTCGGATTGCCACCGGGCTGGCCGAGCCCCTCGAACATGAAGCGCGTGCCGCTCTCCCCACTCTGGGCCTGGGCCAAAGCGACGCCCGCCGGCATCGCGTTTCCGAGAAGAAAAGGTGCCGCCAGACTGAGCATGACGGCCATGATCACCACGCCCAAAGCCCGCATCGCCCGATACTCCCCCTGGTTTTCCCGCATCGGCACGGCACGCGATCCATCCGGTGCCCGCCTCTTGTGCCTGCCCCATGGGCGGGACGAAAATGAGGCGGATCACCCGCGAGAGCAAGTCGTGATCTCGAGCAAATCGTGATCTCTTCCAGGCTGTGATCTCTTCGAGGTCGCGATCGCGAACCGGTCCCGGCTGCCGGTCATGCCAAACCGGTTTATGGCGCCGCCGCGATTGACGTGCGCGCGGCCAGCGTCACAATCAAATCGATTCTTCACGCATCCTGAGGACGAGCCACAATGGCGCTTCGCCGCTTCTTCGAGGATTTTACCCCCGGCACAACGGAGATCCACGGGCCTCTGAGCGTCGATCAGGCGGCAATCATCGCCTTCGCGCAGGAATTCGATCCGCAGCCTTTTCATGTGGATGTGCATGCGGCCCGCGAGAGTTTCGTCGGCGAACTGATCGCCTCCGGCTGGCACAGCTGTGCGCTGATGATGCGGCTTCTGGCCGACGAAATCCTCGAAGACGCCGCTTCGATGGGCGCGCCGGGCATCGAGGCGGTACGCTGGCTGCGCCCCATGCGCCCCGGCGATGCCGTGCGGCTGCGCGCCAGCGTGCTGGAAGCCCGGCGCTCCGAAAAGCGTCCCGGCATGGGCCGCATCCGCTTTCGCTTCGAACTGATCGCCGCCGATGATACTGTCCTCGTCGACCAGACCAACTGGATCATGTTCGGCACCCGCGATGCGCAAGCTGCGGCACCCATCCGTCACGGCACGGGGCCGCAGGCCGCCGATCCTGACGGCGCCTTTCCCGTGCCCGAGGGCGCCGGCGGCGATCACCCGCCGGCCGATGCGGCGCAGACGCCGCCGATGCCGTTCTGCGAGGATCTCGTGATTGGTGAAGAGGCCGCGCTCGGTTCCTACGTCTTCACCGCGGACAACATCATCTCCTTCGCCCGCAAATTCGACCCGCAGCCGTTTCACCTCGACGAGGCGGCCGCGCGCGAAAGCGCCTTCGGCGGGCTTTGCGCCTCGGGCTGGCATACGGCGGCAGCCTGGATGAAATGCATGGTCGGGCATCGCGAGCGCGGGCGTGAGGCCGCTTTGCGTGCCGGGTTGCCGGTGCCGGAACTCGGGCCCTCGCCGGGATTTACCGATCTCGTCTGGCGACGCCCGGTCTATGCCGGCGATGTGATCCGTTATCGCAGCCGCATCACCGACCGCCGGCCCTCGCGTTCGCGGCCTGGCTGGGGCCTCGTTTTCTCGCACAATACCGGGATCAACGCGGCGGACGAGACCGTTTTCGCCTTCGCTGGCTGCGTCTTCTGGAAGGCCCGCAGCTGAAGGCGATTGCGGGTCGCGCGAGCATGGACTACACACCCGGATCGGGCTAGACACCGGACGGGCGGAGTTTTCTCGAAGATGTTGCGCGACCGCTGCGGTGCGCGCCTGCGGCGATGTGGACGAAAGCGTGAGCGACAAACCCAAAAACAAACCGGCCAAGGACGAGAATTCCGTTTATGAATCCGTCAAGGTCATCATCCAGGCGCTTCTCATCGCGGTGGTGATCCGCACGCTGCTGTTCCAGCCCTTCAACATTCCGTCGGGATCGCTGATTCCGACCCTGCTCGTGGGCGATTATCTCTTCGTCTCGAAATATTCCTACGGCTATTCGCGCCATTCCCTGCCCTTCAGCCCGCCACTCTTCGAAGGCCGGATCTTCTCCTCCGAGCCCGAGCGCGGCGATATAGCCGTCTTCAAGCTGCCAACGGATAACAGCACCGATTACATCAAGCGCGTGATCGGTCTGCCCGGTGATACGGTGCAGATGATCGAGGGGCGGCTGCATATCAATGGCGAGATGGTTGCGCGAGAGCCGGCCGGCAGCCATCGCGCGCGCGATACCTTCGGGCGCACCACAGAGGTGACACGCTATCGCGAGACCTTGCCGAACGGGGTGTCTTATTTCATCATCGAACGCGAAGGTGATCGCGGGTTCTGGGACAATACCGAACTCTATGAAGTGCCCGAAGGGCATTTCTTCATGATGGGCGACAACCGCGACAATTCCACCGATTCACGTGAATTGCGCGCGGTGGGTTATGTTCCGCTCGAGAATTTCGTGGGCCGGGCGGAAATCATCTTCTTCTCGCTTGAAGAGGGCGCTTCCGGCTGGCGGGTGTGGGAATGGCCTCTTACCGTGCGCTGGGACCGCCTGTTCACCGGGATCGAGTGAGACCGGCTGCCCGGAGTTGTACCGTGGGCGGCAGACGAGGAAGCCATCATGACGAGGCGCAGCGGCAAACCCGGTCTCTCCGGGCTCGAAACCCGGATCGGCCATCAGTTCGCCGACATCGCCCTGCTCGAAGAAGCGCTGACGCATACCAGCGTGGCCCGCACTGCGGATGGGCGGATCGTGAACTACCAGCGCCTGGAATTCCTGGGCGACCGCGTCCTCGGTCTGATGATCGCCGACATCCTGTTCCACCGCTTCCCCGAGAGCAAGGAAGGCGAGCTTTCGCGCCGGCTCTCGGAACTCGTACGCCGCGAGACCTGCGCGCAGGTCGCAGAGAACTGGGATGTGGGGTCGCATATCGTCTTCGGCCCCGGTGTGGCGCGCACGGCCAGCCGTGCCAACCGCTCGATCCTCGCCGATATCTGCGAATCGGTGATCGGAGCAGTCTATGTCGATGGGGGCTTTTCCTCGGCGCGGTCGGTGGTGGAAAGCGGCTTCAACGACGCTCTCAAGGGCTCGGCCCGCGCGCGCCGCGACCCGAAGACTGCGCTGCAGGAATGGATTCAGGGACGTGGCGGCGAACCGCCGCGTTATGCACTCGTGGAGCGCAGCGGGCCGGAACACGCCCCCAGCTTCACCATCGAGGTCATCGGCGACGGGTTGACGCCCGTGCGTGGCACCGGCACCAGCAAACGCGCCGCCGAACAGGATGCGGCGGAGAAAGCTCTGGTCTCGCTCGGTCTGAGAAAGGAAGAGGCGCGTGTCTGACAGCCCCACTCGCGCCGGTTTCGTCGCCCTGATCGGCGCGCCGAATGCCGGCAAATCGACGCTCCTGAACCAGCTCGTCGGCTCCAAGGTCTCGATCGTCTCGCGCAAGGTGCAGACCACACGTGCATTGGTGCGCGGCATCGCCATGGCCGGGCGGGCGCAGATCATCTTCGTCGATACGCCCGGCATCTTCAAGCCGCGCCGGCGACTCGACCGGGCCATGGTCACATCCGCCTGGGGCGGTGCGGCGGATGCGGATGTGGTCTGCCTGTTGATCGATGCACGACGCGGTATCGACGAGGAGGCGGAGGCGATCCTGGAAAAGCTCGGTGAAGTCCGCCAGCCGAAGATCCTGATCCTCAACAAGATCGATCTGGTCGCCCGCGACAGCCTGCTGGCGCTGGCCGCCGCCGCCAATGAGAAAGCCGGATTCGACCATACCTTCATGATATCCGCCCTGCGCGGCGACGGCGTGGCCGATCTCAACACCACTCTCGCCGGCCTGATGCCGGAAGGGCCGTGGCTCTATCCCGAGGATCAGGTCTCGGAGGCCCCCCTGCGCGTGCTGGCCGCCGAGATTACCCGCGAGAAGATCTACGACCGGCTGCATCAGGAACTGCCCTATGACGCGCATGTCGTGACCGAGAGCTGGGAGAACCGCAAGGACGGCTCGGTACGCATCGAGCAGACCGTTTTCGTGGCCCGGGAAAGCCAGCGCAAGATCGTGCTCGGCAAGGGCGGACAGACCATCCGCGCCATCGGCCAGGCCGCGCGCGTCGAGATCGCCGAGGCGACGGAATGCCCCGTCCATCTCTTCCTCTTCGTGAAAGTCCGCGAGAACTGGGCGGACGATCCCGAACGCTATCGCGAAATGGGGCTTGAATTCCCCAAAGGAGCGTATTGAACCCGGCATGCCGGGCGCTTCCTGCTTCAGGCAAAGCCCATCCTGCTTCAGGCGAAGGCGCGTGCCGCCACCCGCCGGACGGCCCGCCAGCCGTCCCAGAGCCTGCGATTCTGCTTGAAGGCCCGTTTTCCGTCGCGTGAGAAGCGCAGGGCGCGATCGTAGATGCGACCGCGCGCCGTGATCGCCGTGCTGCTCTCGCAAAGCGTGATCTTGTCGCACCAGGCCTGCTTGTAACGCTCGTCACCGACGCCGAGATCGAGACCGGTCAGCCCCTCGGCACAGGCATGCGCGATCAGATCGTGCAGCGCGAGATCACCGGGGCTGAATTTCTCGTAGGCCATGTCGAAGGAATTCGTGAAGCAGCTGAAATCGCCGTTCAGGCATACGCCGAAATAGGTCGCGATGATGTCGTCGCCGGCGAGGAGATGGAAAGCGCTCATGGGCGCGTCACGGATGGTTTTTTCGCAGCCGGCTTCAAGGAGTTCCTGCATGAAAGCCGCCGCTCCCGGCCTGTCGAAGAAGCTGGGAATGCCGCAGGCCTGCTTGCGCGCATCCCGCTGCGCTATGGCCGCGAGGAGCACCCGCCGGCACGTGGCGATATCCCGGGCGCGCCTGAACTGTACGGGTCCGGCGGCATTCTCCAGATGGGTACGCTTGCGTCGCAGCAGTTTCAGGGCCTTCCGCGAGCGGCGCGCCAGAGCCAGGGCCTCGAAATCGGATTGCAGATCAAGGCGATAGCTCGCGCTCGGGCTGGGTGTCGCACCCGGTGCGAGAAAGGGATTATCCCGCCCGTTCCATGTTTCGGGCATGTTCGGATAAACGATGGTATCCGCGCTGATGACCGCGCCGATCCGCTGCATCAGATGGTCTCGCTCGGGCGCCGCCAGCCGCGCCACGATCACGGAATTCCAGAGCGGGATCTGCCAGTTGAAATGCCGGGCACCGACGGGATAGGCCACGTTCAGCCCGAGGCTCCGCTCCAGCACGAGCGGCATCACCGCGAGCGGCTCGCCCTCGCGGAAAAGGCTGACGATACGCAGATTGCCGCGATTGCGCGCTTCACAATGCGCCCACCAGGCCCGCGTCCAGCAATGCCTTTGATAGGGTGAAGCGACGGCGCCGTTCTGGAGATCGTGCCACCAGGCGCTGCAGGCCTCGAAGTCACCGTCCACCCGGATCTCGATAGGCTCCTGCGAAGTAGGGCTGTCCATTGTTGCGCCGGTCCGAGGTCTGAACACACGAGTCCCGCAATGCACCTGACGCTGCAGAACACATCAATGTTAGACCCAAAAGATTGACGGTTCCTTTGCTCGCATGCACAAGCCCAACGCCACTACCTCAGGCTGCTGCGCGGCGGATGATTTTGAGCAGTTCCCGCTGGATCGTCTCGTTGCCGCACAGCACCGAGCCTTTCGTCAGCATGTCGGCGCCGCCCTCGGTATCGCTGACATAGCCGCCCGCCTCACGCACCAGGATCAGCCCGGCGGCGATGTCGTGGCTGGCAAGATGACGCTCCCAGTAACCATCATAGCGCCCCGCCGCCACATAGGCGAGGTCGAGCGCCGCGGAACCCATGCGGCGCACACCCGCTGTCGCAGCCATCACGGCACCGAGTTCGGCGAGGAATTGGGGATGGTTGCCGCGCCCGATGAAGGGGATGCCGCAGGCGATCACGGCCTCGATCATCTCCTGGCGGGCCGCGACGCGCAGACGCCGGTTGTTCATGAAGGCGCCCTGGCCTTTCTCGGCGGCGAAAATCTCGTCCTTGATCGGATCGTAGATCACCCCGGCCACGATCTGGCCCTCACGCTCGAGGCCGACGGAAATCGCGAAATGCGGGATTCCGTGCAGGAAATTCGTCGTGCCGTCGAGGGGATCGACATGCCAGACATGGCTTTTGTCGGTGCCTTCCACGACACCTGCTTCCTCGAGCTTGAAGCCGTAGCCGGGCCGCGCCTTCTCGAGCGCCTCGCGCAGGGTCTTCTCGGCACGGTGATCGGCGACGGAGACGAAGTCCCCCGGCCCCTTGCGGGAGACCTGGAGATTCTCGACCTCGCCGAAATCGCGCTTGAGATTGCGCGAGGCCTTCATCACGGCATCGAGCATCACGGTCATCAGGGGGGAGCGGATCATGGCGGGGACTTTGCTTTCTCGGGTGATCAGCCTGCCGGGCACGACGGCTTCAGCCGGACCACAGGCGGGATTTCAGGAATTCCATGTCGAAAACCACGCCGCGCAGAGCGCGTCAAGGGTTTCGCGCGCAGCCGGCTCAGGGGCGGCTCGGATGCGGGTCGACGGCGCGGCTGTAGAAGACGAGGGCGAGCGCGAGCGCGCCTGCGAGCGCGAGGAAGACCGCGTGATAAGCCTGGGCCGGATAACCGCCGGTCGGATCGGGGGGAAATTGTGCGACGAGCAACCCGGTGAGGGCTTGTGAGACGAAGACGCCGCCCATCGTGGCGATATTCATGAGGGTGATGCCGCGCCCGGTCAGCCGTTGCGGGAACAGCGCCTTGCCGTGTGACGTGACGATCGGGACATAACCGAAGGCGAAACCGAACAGGATCAGCCAGGCCGTCAGAGCACCGTCTTCGAGCTTCACGAAACCGGCGACGAGCAGCAGGCCCGTCGCGATGATGCCACCAGTGAGGGCTTGGCGCCGATAGCTTCGAAACCAGCGATCCGCCGCGCCCCAGGCGAAGATCCCGATAATCTGGGCCGCCGCCGCGATCAGGATCAGATTGCCGCGTTCCTGCAACCCCGCGCCATAGACGTCGCTCAGCCAGGGACCCGCCCAGAGCCCGACGATGCAGGCGAAGGCGGAATAGGTCGTGGCGTGCAGGGCAAAGACCTGCCAGAAGGAACGCACGCGCAGGGCTTCCCCGACACCCTTGAGGGCCTCGCCCCAGCTCTCGCGTGCCGGCTCCTCACTGCTGCGCCGTACCGGCAAAGAGACCATCACGGCGAGAATGATCAACGCCGTCAGCCCGGCCATGCCGAAAAAGGCGCCGCGCCAGCCGATCCAGGCCGAGACCGCCGCGAGCGGCGCCGTCGCGACCAGCGTGCCGAGTGAGCCGGCGCCCAGCGTCAGACTGGTGAGAATGGCGAAGCGCTCGGGCGGGAAACGGCGCGCGTAAATCGCCAGCGGCCCCATGAAGAAACTGGAGCAGCCCAGCCCGATCAGCGCGCGCGCGGCGATCAGGCCGGTTCCGGTCTGCGCCATGGCGAAGAGCAGACTGCCCGCAAGGGCGATTACGGCGCTCACGATCAGCGTGGTGCGGGCGCCGTATCGATCGATGGCAATGCCCACGGGTATCTGCGCGAGGGCGAAGCTGAGAAAGAAGGCGGATGAGAGAAAGCCGAGCCGGCTGGCATCCAGTGCGAGTTCGCGCGCGAGATCCGGCCCGATCACACCGATGGCGCTGCGCTGGAACTGGCTGATCATATAGGTCGCAATCAGCGCCGCGAGCACGGCGACGACGGTGCCGCGCGTCATCGTCCGCGTCGTTTGAGGCGCCGTTTCAGGCGCAGCGCCCGTTTTTCCGACCGGCCTCTCACCCTCGACCATCGCACTCTCCGTTCATCCGTCCTCAGGCCCGGGCCATCTGCGGATGAGAAATGCCGTTTCCCTGTCACCTTGTTGCGGTCGGGACAGGATTCGCGCAAGGGTCATGCGAGGGTCATGCAGGGGACTTGCCGGATAAGCCCCGGTTGGTAAAAGCGCACGAGGGGGCGTGCGGCCGCGCGCACGACGAAAGGATGGCCACCATGAGCCTGATCGAATTTTCCAGTTTCGTGAACGACCTCGCGACGCATTCCGGGCGCGCGATCCTGCCCTTCTTCCGCACTGCGCTGTCGGTCGGCGACAAATCAACGGGCGCTGATTTCGATCCCGTGACCGAAGCCGATCGCGCCGGCGAATCGGTCATGCGGCACATGATCAAGCAGCATTTTCCGGGTCACGGCATCATTGGCGAAGAATTCGGTGCCGAGAACGGCGAGGCGGAATACGTCTGGGTGCTCGATCCGATCGACGGCACCCGCGCCTTCATGTCGGGCCTGCCGCTCTGGGGCACGCTGATCGGGCTGACGCGCCACGGCAAGCCCGGTTTCGGCATGATGCACCAGCCCTTCATCGGCGAGCGTTTCTCCGGTGATGGCGGGGCTGCGCATTATGACGGCCCCCACGGCGCCCGCAGCCTCAACACCCGCAACTGCCCGGATCTCGCCGGCGCCACCCTGATGGCGACGACCCCCGACATGTTCACCGGCGCGGCCGCCGAGGCTTTCGCCCGGGTCCAGGAAAAAGCCCGCCTGACGCGGTTCGGTTGTGATTGCTACGCCTATTGCATGGTGGCTGCCGGGCATGTCGATCTCGTCATCGAAAACGGGCTCAAACCCTATGACATCGTGGCGCTGATTCCGATCATCGAGGGCGCAGGCGGCATCGTCACCAGCTGGGACGGGGGTGATCCGACCAGGGGCGGGGCGATCATCGCAGCCGGGGATCGGCGCGTGCATGAACAGGCGATGGCACTGCTCGCGGGGCGTTGAGGCTCAGACTGCACCAACCGCCGGCCCGGCCTGCGCAGGGCTGCCCGCGCCCGGATGCGTGCCGGGAATGAAGGCGTCGAAGGCGGCGAAGAGCTGATCGCGGATCTGATCGCGCTCCATCAGGATCTCGTGGCGCGCGCCGGGTATGACGATCACGCCGCCGCCCTTGAGCCCCTGGCCGAAACGCTCCGTGGCCCGGGTATCGACAATCGCATCGCTGCCGGCGCCGATTATCAGGGTCGGAATGCGGATATCCAGCGCCGCGCGCGGTTCCTGCAATTGCGCCATAAGCCTGAATGCCGCAGCGACCCAGCCGATGGTCGGCTCGCCAATGGCGCCGTCGCCCAGAGCCGATGCAAGATCGGCATTGCGCGCATAGCGCTCGGGATCGCCGGTGAGCGGATTGCCGTCGAAGGGGCGGGTTGTTTGGGAGGTGGCGCCACCGCCGGGAATCCACAAGCGCCCGAGGCCGAGCCCCGCAATCGCCCGCGCCATCACGGCTGTACGCCGCGGTGAGCCCAGACGCGCGATCCCGAGCATCGGTGCGCAGAGTACCATGCGCTCGAAAGGCGACATCCCCCGCCGCGCCATGTCGAGGGCGATGGCGCCGCCCATGGAATGGGCGAGTGCGAAGAACGGGCGCGGACACAGGCGCTCCAGAACACGCTCCCGAATCGCCAGCATGTCACGATGGAAATGCCGAAAACTGCCGATATGGCCCTTCCTGGCCTGGCGCAATGCCCGGTAGGAGCGCCCCTGGCCTCGCCAGTCGAAGGTGACGACGGCAAAACCGCGCGCCAGCAGGTCTGCCGCAGTCTCGCAATATTTCTCGATGAATTCGGCCCGGCCCTGCAGGATGCAGACCGTGCCACGCGGCTCCTCGCATCGCGCCGGCCAGTAGACCACACGTAAAGGTGCGCCATCGCGCGCGGTGACGCGCAACACCTGCCCGCCATCAGGGATCGTATTCGAAGCGGTTTCGACGAGTTGCATCAAAGCCTCCCTGGACAGGCTTAATCCAGGCCGGCGGCGCGGTCCAGCGGATCCTGGGCAGCCGACCGCCGCGCTCTTGAAAAGCGGATTTCCGGTTCCCACCTCACAATCAGCGTCGGCCATGATGGCGGCGCAGACAACCGATCCGGCCATTCGGCGGATCACTCAAACGCATGTTGCTCAAGGAGAATGTGCCATGAGACAGTTCGACCTGTCCCCGCTTTATCGCAACACCGTCGGTTTCGACCGGCTGTTTTCCGCCCTCGACCAGTTCGCCGGTGTCGAGAGCGCGCCGACCTATCCGCCCTATAATATCGAACGTACCAGCGAAAACGACTACCGCATCAGCGTCGCGGTGGCCGGGTTCACGCAGGATGATCTCACCATCGAGGTCAAGGAGCACGTGCTCTCGATCCGCGGTGCGAAGCAGGAGAGCGAGAGCAGCCGTAAGGCCGAGATGCTGCATCAGGGCATTGCCGCGCGCTCCTTCGAGCGCCGCTTCCAGCTCGCCGACGGCGTTCAGGTGCGTGGTGCCAGCCTCGAAAACGGGCTCCTGCATGTCGATCTCGTGCGCGAGATCCCGGAAGCAAAGAAGCCGCGCCTGATCCCGATCGGGGGTGAGACCGGCACGCGCACGATCGACGCGCAGAAGGATGAGGCGCAAGCGGCCTGAGGCGACGGCGTAACCCACGCCATGCCTTGAAACGAGAAACCCGGCCCGTTCACCACGGGCCGGGTTTATGATTTTTAACAGTCAACGGTTCCCGTCGCCCGATCAAATCGGGGGTCGGGAAACTGCGCAGTTCACTGCGCCGTCATGCCGCGAATGCGCTCCGAACGGCGACGCAGCAGCTCGATCGTGGTGAGCAGCGCGATCGACAGCGCCACGAGGATCGTCGCCACGGCAAGAATCGTCGGGCTGATCTGCTCGCGGATCCCCGACCACATCTCGCGCGGAATGGTGCGCTGCTCGACGCCGGCGACGAAGAGCACGATCACGATCTCGTCGAAAGAGGTGATGAAGGCAAACAGCGCACCCGAGATCACGCCGGGCAGGATCAGCGGCATGGTGATCTTGAAGAAGGCATAGCTTGGCGAGGCGCCGAGATTCGACGCCGCCCGTGTGAGGGAATGGTCGAAACCGACCAGCGTTGCCGTCACCGTGATCACCACGAAGGGTGTGCCGAGCGCGGTATGGGCGAGAATCACGCCGGGGAAGGTCTGGGCCAGACCGATCGAGGAGAAGAAGAAGAACATCCCCGCAGCCGAAATGATCAGCGGCACGATCATCGGGGAAATCAGGATCCCCATGATCAGCCCCTTGTAGGGCATGTGCGGACGGCTGAGCCCGAGCGCGGCCAGAGTGCCGAGTGTCGTCGCCAGAATGGTGGAGGCGATGCCGATGAGGAAGGAGTTCTGGATCGAGCGCAGCCAGCTATCCGAGGTAAAGAGATCTTCATACCAGCGCAGGGAATAGCCCGCCGGGTCGAAGGTCAGCATCTCGCGTGAGAAGGTGAAATAGGGCTGCGAATTGAAACTCAGCGGGACCATGATGATGATCGGCGCGATCAGGAAGAAGAAGATCAGACCGCAGATGACCCGGAACGTATAGTACCAGATTCGCTCGCCCCGCGTGGCGTAAGAGGGCAGTGCCATGGCTTCGTCTCCCCTCAGCCGAGTTTCAGGTTGTCGGCGCCGACAAGGCGGTTATAGGCCCAGTAGAGCACCAGAACGCCGATCAGCAGAATCGTCCCGAGTGCGGCCGCAAGGCCCCAGTTCAGTGATTGCTGCATATGCCGCGCGATCTCGTTCGAGATCATCCGGCCGGATTGTCCACCGACGAGCGCGGGCGTGATGTAGTAGCCGATCGAGATGATGAAGACGAGCACCGCACCCGCACCGATACCGGGCAGCGTCTGGGGCAGATAGACCTTTCGGAACGCGGTGAATGGTGTGGCCCCGAGGCTCTTGGCCGCACGCATGTAGGAGGGCGGGATCGTACGCATCACCGAATAGAGCGGAAGCACCATGAACGGCAGCAGGATGTGGGTCATCGCAATGATGGTGCCGAACATGTTGTACATCAGGGAGAATCGCCCGTCCTCGCCAATGATGCCGACGGCAATCAGCGATTCGTTGATCACTCCCTGTTGTTGCAGGAGTACGATCCAGGCCGTGGTGCGCACCAGCAGCGACGTCCAGAATGGCAGCAGGACAAAGATCATCAGTAGGTTGGAATAGCGCATCGGCAGAATCGACATCAGATAGGCGATCGGAAAACCGAGCAGAATCGTCAGCACCGTGATCGTGATCGACAGACCGAGCGTGCGCAGATAGAGGTCGATATAGATGCGTCTGTTCTCATCACGCAGCACGATATTGCCGTCGGCGTCGTACTGGCGATCCAGTGCCGCGACGTAATAGGCGCCTGTGAGCGGCCGACCCTCGCGCTCGATCACGCGCCATAGTTCCACGTCGCCCCACAGACGGTGCGAATCGAGGAAGGCTTCCTTGTAGGGCGGCTCGAAATCGGGAACATTGCGCACCGTCCGCGCGACGGCGCCTCGCGCTGCGGACAGCTCATAATTCAGGCGCACGCCGAGCGGCCCGGAAAACTGATCACGGCGCGGGCGTTCCATGTCACGGCGAAAATCGGCGGCCAGGGCGGCATAGACCTCTTCGCCGGGAAGCTCTTCGCCATCCCAGCCCTGAAGCGCCTCAAGTGTCTGAGGCAATGCATTGACGACCTGCGGGTTGTCGACACTGCGCCACATCATCTGGCCGATGGGAAAGATGAAGACGACGAGAAGGAACAGCAGCAGCGGCAAGACCAACCCGAATGCCATGAACTTGCGCCGACGCTCTGCCCGTTTCAGGCTCTGCTTGAGAGGAACACCGTCCGCCGTGACCATCCGGCCCGACGCGTCCTGCGTCAACTCGTCGTTTCCTGCATCAGCCTGTGCCATGCATCTCGTCTCCACCAATCGCATGCCCGCGTGCGATCACGCTTGTTCCTGATGGATGGGGGCGCTAACGCCCCCATCCAGAAAGTCAGTTCGGGCGATAAGCCTTACTGGAGCATCCAGTTTGCGAAACGCTCGCGCAGCTCGTCGCCGTAATCGGTCCAGAAATCGTTATCAAGAACGATCGGCGAGAAGTAGTTGTCCGGATTGGTCGGCATGTGCTCGTTCATGTCGATCCCGAGATCGGCATGTTCACCCACGAGAGGCGCCGAAGACGCACGCGCCGGGCCGTAGGAGATGAACTTGGCCTGATCCGCCAGACGCTGCGTATCGGTGGCGTAATACAGGTAGTCCATCACGGCATCGATGTTCTGGCCATCGGCAGGAACAACCCAGCCGTCCCACTCGACGATCTGGCCATCCCAGATGATGTCGAAGGGCTGACCCTCGACTTGCGCAGCGTTGAAGATACGGCCGTTATAGCCGGTTGCCATTGCGACTTCGCCATCGGCGAGAAGCTGCGGAGCCTGCGCACCTTCAGTCCAGAACACGATGTGGTCCTTGATGGTGTCGAGCTTGGCGAAGGCACGATCCTGTCCTTCCGGCGTGGCGAGCACGTCGTAGATGTCCTCAGGCGCGACGCCGTCGGCATAGAGTGCCCATTCGAGGTTCGTGCCGGGACGATCCTGCAGCGCACGGCGGCCCGGATAGTTCTCGACATCGAACAGCGCCTCGATGGAATCGGGCTGCGCGTCTTCCGGGAAGAGATCGGTATTATAAGCGAGAATCGTGGAATACACGATCTGCGGGATGAAGCACTCACCCAGCGAGCCCGGGAGGAAATCCTCGCTGGCAGGGGTACCGTCCGGCGCCGGGGCAAGCATTTCGTCATGATCGATCGGCAGGATGATGCCTTCGTCACAGGCGAGCTGCGCATCGGAGGGCAGCATGTCAACGAGATCCCAGGTCACATTGCCAGCCTGGGACTGGGCACGAAGACCGGCGAGCGCGTTGGCCGAACCGTCATCATTGATGATTTCGACGTTCGGATTCTCCTCCATGTAGGGCTCGTGATAGGCGCGAACCTGGCTCTCGGTATAGGCGCCACCCCAGGACACGATGGTGAGGCTGACCGGCTCCTGCGCATAAGCACCCGCCGTGATCGCTGCCGCAGCGACGCCGCCGGCAAGAATCGAAAGTTTATTCATGGACATACAGTTTCTCCCAGTCCTGTGTTGGGGAGCGCTTCCGGAGCGCTCCGCGCCGGAACGGCAGTCATCCGCCATCCGGCTTTCCTTGCGGGGCCACGCGAAGACGCGGGCCGCCTGCCGAGCGGACCCGACGGGCCCGCCTGATCAGCCGCGCGCGCATCAAGCATCCAGCGCGCGGCAATCCTGTGTGATCCAGCCGATACGCACCTTAGCACCGCGCGCCAGATCGGGGCTGTGCGAGGAATTCGGCACCTTGACGATGAACTCGTCATTGCCGCAGACCTTGACCCGGGTGCGGATATGGTCGCCGAGATAGATCAGCTCGCGCACCTCGGCCTCGAACACGTTGTCGAGGTCGGCACTGCCCTCCGGCGCGATCACCACGCGCTCGGGGCGTAGCGACAGCGTCGTGCGGTCGCCCACGGCGCCGACATTGACCTTGAGCGCGGTGACCTTGTCGCCATTGTCGAGCACGACCTTGCAGGTATCCCCGTCGATCGCCTCGACCTTGCCCATCAGCTTGTTGTTTTCGCCGATGAAGGCGGCGACGAAGGCGTTTTCCGGGCGCTCGTAGAGCGCCGGCGGTGATGCCAGCTGCTGCACCACACCGTCATTGAAGACCGCAATGCGGTTCGACATGGTCAGCGCCTCGGTCTGGTCGTGGGTGACGTAGACCACGGTGACGCCGAGCTGGTCGTGGATGTGCTTGATCTCGTATTGCATCTGCTCGCGCAGATTCTTGTCGAGCGCACCGAGCGGCTCGTCCATCAGGACGAGCTCCGGCTCAAAGACCAGCGCACGCGCCACGGCAACACGCTGCTGCTGACCGCCCGACAGCTGCGCCGGCATGCGCGAGCCGAAATCCGAGAGCTCGACCATATCGAGGGCGCGTTGCACCCGCGCTTCGACATCCGCCTTGCCCATCTTGCGCACCCGCAGCGGGAAGGCCAGATTCTCGGCCACCGTCATATGCGGGAAAAGCGCGTAATTCTGGAACACCATGCCGATGCCGCGCTTGTGCGGGGCGACATTGTCGATGCGCTGGCCGTCGAGGCGGATCTCGCCGAAGGTCGCGGATTCGAAACCCGCGAGCATCATGAGACAGGTCGTCTTGCCCGAGCCCGACGGTCCGAGCATCGTGAGAAACTCACCGCGCGCAATGTCGAGATTGAGATTTTTGACGACGAGAGTCTCGCCATCGTAGCTTTTCTGCACGTTGTCAAAGCAGACGTGACCAGAACCAGTCACTCCGTCAGCAGTTTTTAGCACTGTGGACACGCTCCCTCTGTTGCCCGACCAATCGAAAACCGGACTGCGCGTTTATTGGCCTTATCCTTCACGATCCTCTTCTTTCCCGCAACCCCCGAATTCGATTTTCTTCACCGCAACGTCACGCGGGCGCCATGATTCGGCGCCGCGTTCCGGCATGCTCGAAAAACAGGCAGATCCATAAATTGCTGAAAATTATCACAAAATTCGAGATTTTCCGCGCGCCGTGGATTTCCGCAAGGGCAGTCTGCCGCACCCGGCCCGATGTGCAATTTTCCGGATGATTGCACTGCGTTTACGGTTTCGTGCTATAGGCTGCGCCGCGCGCGGCGAAGCCGGTTGCGAGACAACGAGACCAGAACGGAAGTGACGATGTCCGAACAGATACGCGCCGGCGACACGCTGATATCGCTGTTTACCGGCGCCGGTTACACGGCGATCGAGCCGCCGGTCCTGCAGCCGGCGGAGCTGTTTCTCGACCTCTCCGGCGAAGAGATGCGCCGACGCATGTTCGTGACCCTCGACGCCAACGGGAGCGAATTGTGCCTGCGGCCCGAATATACCATTCCCGTCTGTCGCGCGCATCTCGCCGTGTCACGCGCCGACGCGGCACCGGCGCAATATTGCTATCGCGGCCCGGTCTTCCGCCTGCGTGCGGGGGAGACCGGAGAGTTCCAGCAGGCCGGGGTGGAATCGATCGGGCGCCGGGACATCGCCGCCACGGATGCGGAAATGCTCGGTCTCGCGATGGAAGCGCTCGACCATCTGGGCATCGTCGCGCAACGGGTTGCCCTGGGCGATGTCGGCCTGCTCGAAGCTCTTCTCACGGCCCTGGATATACCCGCTGCAGCAAGGGCCCGGCTGATGCGCGCCATCGTCGCCGGCGAGGGGCCCGCCGCGCTGGCCGAGCCTCAGGAAACGGAGGAGGCCGAGAGTGGCGCGATCAGGCATGCGGGCCTGCTCGCCGCGCTCGAAGGGCAGGATCCGGAAGCGGCACGCGCCTTCGTCGAGGATGTGCTCTCGATCGCCGGCATCACCTCAGTCGGCGGGCGCAGTGCCGGGGACATCGCCCGGCGTTTCCTCGCCCGCACCGGTCGCCATGGCGGCGATGTCACCCCCGAAGCCCGGGCCGTGCTGCGGCGCTATCTCGCCATTGCCGGTGATCCGGATGCGGCAGCGACGCAAATGCGTGCGCTCGCCGCCGAGGCGGGACTCGCCATGGATCGGGCCCTAGATCTCTTCGAAGAGCGCAACGGTTTCCTGGCCGCACGCGGCATCGACCCCGCGCAGCTCGCCTTTCGCGCCGGTTTCGCGCGTAATCTCGATTATTATACCGGATTCATCTTCGATATCGCAGCCGATCCCGACCCGGCGGCCAGACCGGTCGTGGGCGGCGGTCGCTACGACCGGCTGGCGCGCCATCTCGATCCCGGGCAGTGCCTGCCGGCAATCGGCTGCGCTTTCTGGCTCGATCGCATCGCCGCCTGCCGTTCCGGCACTGCCGCGGTCGACGCATCCGTTCAGGGAGAGACAGCATGAGTGCCGCACCGCTCGTCATCGCCGTGCCCTCCAAGGGACGGCTGCAGGAAAACGCCACGGCGTTTTTTGCCCGCGCCGGTCTCGAATTCGCCAAGGCACGCGGCTCACGCGGCTATCGCGGCACGGTCAAGGGCATGCCGGAGGTGGAAATCGCCTTTCTCTCGGCCTCCGAGATCGTCGGCCATCTGATCCGCGGCGAGGTGCATTTCGGCATCACCGGTGAGGATCTGATCCGCGAACAGGCCCCTGGAGCCGAGAGCGAGATCGCGCTGATCACGCCGCTCGGTTTCGGCCACGCCAATGTCGTCGTCGCCGCGCCGCAGGCCTGGATCGACGTCTCGGGCATGGCCGATCTCGACGAGGTCGCCGTCGATCTGCGCAGCCGCCAGGGCCGCAAGATGCGCGTTGCCACCAAATACGTGAATCTGACCCGCAGCTTCTTTGCCCGCCACGGCATCGCCGATTATCGCATCGTCGAATCACTCGGCGCCACGGAGGGCACACCGGCGTCCGGCGCGGCGGAGATCATCGTCGATATCACCACCACCGGCGCGACGCTTGCCGCAAATGCGCTCAAGGTGATCGATGACGGGGTGATCCTGCGCTCGCAGGCCAATCTCGCCGCCTCCCTGCGCGCCGCGTGGGGTGAAGAGGCGCGCGCTGCGGCGCGTGCCGTCCTGACCCGGATCGCGGCGCAGGAGGAGGCCCGCCGGGTGCGCGAGATCCGCACACTGGTCCCGCAGGAACGGCGCGCCGCCGTGGCCGCAGCGGCGAATGCCTTCGAGGCGCATCTGCTTTCGGCACCCGATGCCGCCGAACTGGTGATGCATTGCGAGGCCGGGCACGTCTTCGCCATCACCGATGCCCTGGCAGCCGCCGGCGCGCGCGACATGACCGTGCGCAGCGTCGACTATGTCTTTCGGGCGCATAATCCGCTCCAGGCCCGCCTCGACAAGCGGCTCCCGGCGCTCTGACAAGCGCGTGGCGGATCAATTCTCCGCAACAAGAAAAGGCCGCTCCGGGGGAAGGAGCGGCCTGGATATGGCGGCGATCAGATCGGGGGAAGGTGATCACCGCATGGGGAAGAGAAGCCCGCATGTCGCGGTCTCCAGGCAGACTACGGCACTTCCATCTGCGCGGATCACACGGAATCGGGAAAAATCGCAAGGGCGCGGAAAAACCCAGGGGCGCCGGTTTTCGAGACTTCGGCGGGAAGCAGCGTTGCCTTGGAAACCCTGACTTCCGGCACCAGCGGAGCCGGAACGTCGAAGCCCTCACGGGCGGGCGCGGTGGTCTTCGCGGTCATGGCATATCCGGCGCTGATGCCAACAACCAGGGCCGTCATCAGCAGCATCCGCATGCGATTGTCGTTGGCCGCCTTGTCGTCGCGGGGAAAGGGTTGAGCCGGCGTGAAAGCCTGCAGATCCGTACCGCCGACAGGGATGATCGCGCCGGAGGGAATCGCCGGTAACACGTTTGCCGCGCGGCGTTCGTGCGCCGTGTCGGCGGCGGCCCGACGCTGCGGCAGCTGCCCGCGTGCCCTGGCAAGCGCACGGGCCCGCCGCGCCATACGCCATGCTCGCCGGGTCGCATCTTCACCGGAATGGGCATCCTCGGCGCCGCCATCAGCCTGCGCCTGGACCGCGCGCAGCATCGCCGCAGCGGCCATTTCGCGCGCACCCAGGGGAAGAACGCAGTCGGCATCATCGGTTTGCGAAATGCCTGCGGCCGGTTCCGATGGCGGGAATGACCCGCCCAGGGAGATCTCCCGCGTCCCGCTCAAATCAAGCGTCAGCCACCCGACCTGCGAGATGGCCCGCTCATCAATGGCAATGCTGTGCCTTTTGGCATTCTTTCCGGAATCCGGCGTCGAATCGGCAATCACCCGCGCACCCATAAGGTTAATCAAGTGTTAACGCGGACTATGCGCAGATCGTCGCATCTACGCCAGTCGCGATTGCCGATTATGGTTAACGGGCGTTAATTGTCCATCCGGACCGGCATGTTTTTTTGCGGAATTACAACCTGTATGCCACTGCCCTCCATCGCCGCGACGAACCCGTCGGCATCCTGCGCAATGATCGGAAACGAGCCGTAGTGGCAGGGAATCGCCACCCGCGCCCGCGAGAAATAGCGCTTCATGGCGAGTGCGGCTGTGGTCGCATCCATGGTGAAGCGGTCACCGATCGGCACGATGACCACGTCCGGCTGGTGCAACTCGGCGATCAGGGCCATGTCGCCGAAGATATCCGTATCACCCATGTGATAGACGGTCGGCTCCCCCGGCGCCTTGACAACGAGGCCCGCCGACGGGCCGAGGGGGAAGTTCACATCCGTTTCCACCATGCCGGCGGAATGGTCGGCGCGCACCATGGTGACGCGGAAACTGCCCTGATCGGTGCTGCCGCCGAGATTCATCGGATCGAAGTTCTCGATGCCCTGTTTGGCCAGATACATGCACAATTCGAAACTGGTGACGATCTTGGCCCCCGTGCGCTGCGCGATGGCCGGCGCATCGCCGACATGGTCGCCATGGCCATGCGTGATCAGGATGTGGGTGGCGCCCTCACCCGCCTTCTCGGCATCGCCCTCGAAAGCGGGATTGCCGGTGAAGAAGGGGTCGATCAGGATGTTGTTCTCGCCGAATTCCAGGCGAAAGGCCGAATGGCCGTACCAGGTGATCTTCATGGCTCGCTTATCCTCCGTGTTTGACTTAAAGAAACGGCGCCACACTTTTCTTCTTACGGACCTGACGTGATGCCCGCCCGTACCCGCCCGTACCCGCCTCATCCTGCGCAGCGCCACAGCAAGGCTTGCGTTTCATCCGGCTTCACACGTCCTGATTCGGCGCGTGCGGAGCGGCTTCCATGACAGTGGCGCTCGAAGGGCTCGTCGGCAAGCTTCCCCGTTTCGGTCGCCTGATCGGCATCGATCTCGGCACGAAGACCATCGGGCTTGCTCTCTCGGATGTCGAGCGGCGCATCGCCTCGCCACTGGAAACGCTGAAACGCGGCAAGTTCACGAAGGATGCGGCCGAAATCGCCAGTATCGTAAAACGTTTCGACGTGGCAGCCATCGTCGTCGGCCTGCCCTTGAACATGGATGGCAGCGCCGGCCCGCGCGCGCAATCCACGCAAAGCTTCATGCGCAATCTCGAAGGCGTGATCGCCTGCCCGATCGTGGGCTGGGACGAGCGGCTCTCCACGATGGCGGTGACGCGCACCCTGCTCGAAGCGGATGCCTCGCGGGCGCGGCGCGGCCAGCTCGTCGACAAGCTCGCCGCCAGCTATATCCTGCAAGGGGCGATCGACCGGCTGAACCTGCTCGAGGATGCGCGCACCCAGGAAGCGGATCAAGAAGCGGATCAAGCAGCGGATCGGGCGAGGAATGCCGCCGGCGAGGATCCGGACCGCGAATAAGGCACGGCGCGCCGCTATTGCAGCCTCAGGCCGCCTGTGACGCCGCGTTCTCCATCAGCACGGCATAGATCGCATCACCATCGGTCGCGGCACGCAGGCGCTCCAGCACGCCGGGATGGCGCAGCACGCGGGCGATGCGCGCGAGCGCCTTGAGATGATCCGCACCGGCGGCCTCGGGGGCAAGCAGCAGAAACAGGAAATCCACCGGCATCCCGTCGATCGCCTCGAAATCGATGGGCTTTTCGAGGCGTGCGACGAGTCCGAAGAGCTTGTCCATATCGGCCAGCTTGCCATGGGGAATGGCGATGCCCTCCCCGATCCCGGTCGAGCCGAGGCGCTCGCGCTGGAGCAGCGTCTCGAAGATGTCATGCGCCTCCAGCCCGGTGAGACGGGCCGCATGGGCGCTGATGTCCTGGAGCGCTTGTTTCTTGCCGTTGGCCTTGAGGGCCGGCATCACGGCTTCAGACGACAGGATCTCAAGAAGCATGACGTTCATCAGGCTCTGTCACGACGGGGGCACACGCATGACCGCGTAGAAACACGCTTCGCGTCATGAGGAGCCCCCTGATGTTTCGGTGAGGCCGATCACGGCCTCATGAATGCTCCGCCGGGGGATCAATCCAGCCGATCGCCCCATCGGTGCGGCGGTAGACGATATTGATCCGCCCGCTTCCCGCATGCTGAAACACCAAACAAGGGGCTCCTGTCAAATCAAGTTCGATCACGGCCTCGCTCACGGACTGATTCTTCAAGGACTTGGTTTCCTCGTGGATGACGACGGGATGGAATTCGCCCTCGGGCTCCTCGAATTCCTGTGAATCGTCGAATGGCGCCTCGATCACCGAATAGCTCGCCTTCATCATCTCGGCGGCCTTGCCGTTCTGCGAATAATCGCGCAGACGGCGCTTGTGGCGGCGCAGGCGCTTTTCGATCCGGTGTGCCGTCTGATCAAAGGCGGTATGGGCATCCATGGCACTGCCCGTCGATTCGAGGGTGACGCCAGTGGCGAGATGCAGCACGCAGTCGGTGCGGTAGCCGCTGCCTTCCGGCTCGATGGTGACATGCCCCGTAACGGCGACATTGCCGTCGAAATACTTGGCCAAGGCCCCCTCGACACGCTCTTCGACATGCGCGCGCAGTGCGTCGCCGATATCCATGTTCTTGCCGGAAATACGAAGCGTCATCATGTCCCCCTGTTCTTGCGCGCGGCGGGCCGCCGCACCGGGTCTGAACCTTTAGAGGTAAGCAGCCCTGATCACGGCGTCAATCGACGCGGCGCGCCTTCCGATGCTGCATGTGCGAAGGCCGCGCCGTGATTGACAGCACAGCCTGTGCGGCGGATGGTCCTCACTGATAAAGCCGGAAAAACAATAAATGGTTGAAAAATGGCCGCACGACAAACAGTGTGGCGGGAGGGGATGATGGCCGCACAGCCGCATCGCGAGCGCGTGCAGGTGGGAATCGTGGGAGCAGGCCCCGCAGGATTGCTGCTCTCGCATCTGCTGGCGCTGGCCGGGATCGAATCGATTGTCGTCGAGACGAAATCACGCGCCCATCTGGAACAGCGCATCCGCGCCGGTGTGCTCGAACACGAGACCGCCGCCGTCCTGCGCGAAACCGGGCTGGGCGCCCGCATGGATCGCGAGGGGCTCGCGCATGACGGGCTGTTCCTGCAATTTGCAGGCGCGGCGCATCGCATCGATCTCAAGGCGCTCACTGGCAGGAACGTGATGGTCTATGGCCAGCATGAGGTGGTGAAGGATCTGATTGCCGCGCGGCTTGAAGACGGCGAGGTGATTCGCTTCGAATGCGCGGATGTCGCCGTGCGCGACATCGAAACGGATCACCCCGCGATCCATTACAGCCGCGACGGCGCCGTGCACGAAATCACCTGTGATTTCATTGCCGGCTGCGACGGGTTCCACGGCATCTGCCGCGCCTCGATCCCGCCTCAGGCGCTGACGCTCTATGAGCGGCTCTACCCCTTCGGCTGGCTCGGCGTGCTCGCGCGGATACCGCCGGCTTCGCACGAACTGATCTACGCCGCCCACGATGACGGATTCGCGCTGCTCTCCATGCGCTCGCCACAGATCAGCCGTCTCTATCTGCAATGCCCCCCGGATGCGGATGCGGCAGATTGGCCCGATGAACGGATCTGGGAGGCGCTCGATACCCGGCTTGCGCGCTCCGACGGTTTCAGGCTCACGCCCGGCCCGATCCTGCAAAAGAGCGTCACCGCCATGCGCAGCTTCGTCTGCGAGCCGATGCGCTTTGGTCGCCTGCTGCTGGCCGGCGATGCCGCCCATATCGTGCCGCCGACGGGCGCCAAGGGCATGAATCTCGCCGTCGGCGATGTGCGGGTGATGGCGCGCGCGCTGGAGCGCTACTTCACCCGGGGCGATGAAGAGGCGATCGCGGCCTATGGTCCGGCCTGTCTGCGCCGGATCTGGCGGGTGCAGCGCTTCTCCTGGTGGATGACGCAGATGCTGCATCGCTTCGATGATGACAGCCCCTTCGACCGTCGCCGGCAACTGGCCGAGCTCGATTACGTGGTCAATTCGCGCGCCGCAGCGACGACGCTGGCGGAAAACTATGTGGGCCTTCCCATGGATTGGGGCGATGGGTGATGATCGCACTATGAGCTTTTCACCCCTCGACAGCGCCCTGACCGGCCCGCTCTTCGTCACCCCCGTCATGCGCGCGGTGTTCGGCGATGAGGCACGACTTGCCGCCATGCTCGCCTTCGAGACGGCGCTGGCGCGTGCGCAGGCGGAGGCGGGCCTGGCGGATCCGGGCCTGCCGGATGCACTGGCCGCGATCATACCGGCTGATTTCGACATGGTGGCGCTCGGCGAGGAAACCGCGCTCGCCGGCGTGCCGGTAATCCCCTTCGTCGGACAGTTGCGCGGGATGCTCCCGCCGCCGCTCGCAAGTGATCTGCACAAGGGTGCGACCACGCAGGATGTGCTCGACACCGCCCTCGTCCTCCAGATCCGCGACGCGCTCAAGGCGCTCGCGCCGGATCTGCGCGCGCTCGTCGAGGCGCTGCATCTGCGCGCGCAGGAACATGCGCACAGCCTTTGCGCCGGGCGGACTTACGGCCAGCACGCGGCGCCGGTGAGCTTCGGCTTCAAGCTGGCGATCTGGCTGACCGGCATCTGCGATTCGCTTAACGCGCTCGACGA
>NZ_DATGCW010000222.1:0-7993 GCF_035311605.1 Saliniramus sp. | reverse complement strand
CCGCGCGCTTCGGCGGTGCCGGCGGCGACGGCGGGGGCCTCGCGGGGCAGATGGGCGATGGCGGGAGCGGCGACTCGCGCTATCGCGGGGCGCAGGGGCTCGATCCGCAATTCATCGCGCAGCTCGAAGCGCAATTCGGTTTCGATCGGCCCGCCCATGAGCGGTTCGCGCTGATGATCTGGAATTTCTCGCGATTCGAATTCGGCGAGAGCTATTTCCGCGATATTTCGGTGATCGATCTGATCAAGGAGAAGCTCCCGGTCTCGATCTCGCTCGGCCTGTGGATGACGATCATTTCCTATGCGATCTCCATCCCTCTGGGGGTCAAGAAGGCCGTGCGTGACGGCACGCCCTTCGACTGGTGGACCTCCGCGATCGTCATCGTCGGCTATGCCATCCCGGGCTTTCTCTTCGCGATCCTCCTGATCGTGCTCTTCGCCGGCGGCTCGTTCTGGCAGATATTCCCGCTGCGCGGCCTCTGGTCGGAGCAATATGCAGACATGCCTTTCTGGGCCTGGGTCACGAGCCCCGCCGCGATCCTTGACTATTTCTGGCACCTCGCCCTGCCCATCACCGCCATGGCCATCGGTGCTTTTGCCACGACGACATTGCTCACCAAGAACTCCTTCCTCGACGAGATCCGCAAGCAATACGTCATGACGGCGCGCATGAAGGGACTCTCAGAGCGCCAGGTGCTCTATGGGCACGTCTTCCGCAACGCCATGCTGATCGTGGTAGCCGGCTTTCCCGGCGCCTTCATCAGCGCGTTTTTCACAGGCGCGCTCCTGATTGAAACGATCTTCTCCCTGGACGGGCTGGGGCTGCTTTCGTTCGAATCCATCGTCAACCGCGATTACCCGGTCGTCTTCGCCACCCTCTTCATCTTCTCCCTGCTCGGCCTCGTCGTGAACCTGATCTCCGATCTCACCTATGTCTGGATCGATCCACGCATCGATTTCGAGACAAGGGAGGTATGAAATGACCATGCTCACCCTCCATGACGGGCGCACTTTCCCTCCCCTCAGGGGAGGGATCAAGGGTGGGGTGAACCGGCGCCCAGAATCGTCAAGGCTGAACCCGGCATTCGATGGTGGCCGCCCATGAATGCGCCGGTAACCGAACCACTCGCACCACCGCAGGCGCAGAGAGGCTGGCTCAATCTCTCGCCGATCAACCGGCGGCGGCTGGATAATTTCAAGGCGAACAAGCGCGGCTACTGGTCGTTCTGGATCTTCATGGTGCTGTTCGTGCTCGCCATGTTCGCCGAATTCATCGCAAATGACCGACCGATCATGGTGTCGTTCAAGGGCGAGATCCTGTTCCCGATTTTTCAGGATTATGCGGAAGACAAGTTCATTGATGACGGCTTTCTGCCGCTAACGGATTATCGGGAACCACTGATTGCGGATGCGATCGACGAGAACGGCTGGGCGATCTGGCCACCAATCCGCTTCCATTACACCACCCACAATCTCTCGCTTCCCGTGCCGGCCCCCTCCCCGCCGACCTGGATGCTCGACGATGCGCAATGCGAACCTGTCGCGATGCTCGATGGCGGCAGCACCTGCAACGACATCGAATGGAACTGGCTCGGCACGGATGATCAGAGCCGCGACGTTCTCGCGCGGTTGATCTACGGGTTTCGCATCTCGGTACTTTTCGGCCTGATCCTCGCTGGTGTCTCGTCGGTGATCGGCGTCTTCGCCGGGGCGGTGCAGGGCTATTTCGGCGGCTGGACGGATCTGATCTTCCAGCGTTTCATCGAGATCTGGACGGCGATTCCGGCGCTCTATCTGCTGATCATCATCGCCTCGATCATCACACCGACATTCTGGGTGCTGTTGGGAATCCTTCTGCTTTTCAGCTGGGTGGCGCTGGTGGGCGTCGTTCGCGCGGAATTCCTGCGCGCACGCAATTTCGAATATGTCCGCGCCGCCCGTGCGCTCGGGCAGTCGGACGGCAAGATCATGATCAAGCATGTCCTGCCCAATGCCATGGTCGCGACGCTGACTTTCCTGCCCTTCATCCTCAACGGCTCGATCACGACGCTGACCTCACTGGACTTTCTCGGCTTTGGCCTGCCCCCTGGCTCGGCCTCGCTCGGGGAGTTGCTGGCGCAGGGCAAGGCCAATCTGCAGGCGCCCTGGCTCGGCCTGACCGGGTTCTTCATCATCGCGCTGATGCTCAGCCTTCTGATCTTCATCGGCGAGGCCGTCCGCGACGCCTTCGACCCCCGAAAGACCTTCTCGTGATGGCGATCATGATTTACCCCGCGCTCCCGACGCGCGTTTGTCGCGACCTTCACGAAGCCTGCGTCCGTTCGATACTCAACCAACCGACGAAGGAGCGGGTATGAGCTCGCCGATCCTGTCCGTGCGTGATCTCTCCGTCGCCTTCCGCCAGGGCGAGGATTCGGTGCTGGCGGTCGACAGGGTGTCGTTCGATGTCAAGCCGGGTGAAACCGTCGCGCTGGTGGGGGAATCCGGCTCGGGCAAATCGGTCACGGCGCTTTCGGTGGTGAAGCTCCTGAACTACCCAACCGCGTCGCATCCCACCGGGCAGATCCTGTTCAAGGGCAAGGATCTGCTGCCCGCCAGCGAAGCGGAGATGATGCAGGTGCGCGGCGCCGACATCACCATGGTCTTCCAGGAGCCGATGACCTCCCTGAACCCGCTGCACACGATCTCGCGCCAGATCGGCGAAATCCTGCGGATGCACCGGCGGCTGAGCGAAAAGGAAGCACGCACGCGCACCCTCGAACTGCTCGAACTGGTCGGCATTCGCGATGCCGGCCAGCGGCTCGACGCTTATCCGCACCAGATGTCCGGCGGCCAACGCCAGCGCGTGATGATCGCCATGGCACTCGCCAACGAGCCGGATCTGCTCATTGCCGACGAGCCGACCACGGCGCTCGACGTGACCGTGCAGGCGCAGATCCTCGCACTGCTGGCCGATCTGAAGAAGCGGCTGGGCATGGCGATGCTGTTCATCACGCATGATCTGGGCATCGTGCGCAGCATTGCCGACAAGGTCTGCGTGATGACCAATGGCCAGATCGTCGAGGCCGGCACCGTGCAGCAGGTCTTCGGCAATCCGCAGCACGATTATACCCGGCGCCTGCTCGCGGCAGAGCCGAAAGGCCGCCCGCATCCGGTGCCCGCAGGCGCGCCGGTAGTCGTCGAGGCCGGCCCGATCAAGGTCTGGTTCCCGATCAGAAAAGGCTTCTTTGGTCGCACCGTCGACCATGTGAAGGCGGTCGACGAGGTCAGCGTCAGCGTGCGCCAGGGCGAGACGGTCGGCGTCGTGGGCGAATCCGGATCAGGCAAGACGACCCTGGGCCTCGCCATCCTGCGCCTGATCTCGTCACAGGGCCCGGTGGCCTTCCTCGGCAACCGGATCGACGGACTGAAATCGAAGCAGATCAGGCCCCTGCGGAAGAACATGCAAGTGGTCTTTCAAGATCCCTACGGCTCGCTCTCGCCGCGCATGTCGGTGACGCAGATTGTGGAGGAAGGCCTGCTCGTGCTCGATCACGGGCTCTCGGCCAATGAGCGGCGTGAGGCCGTGGCACGAGCCTTGATCGATGTCGGGCTCGACCCCTCCGCCATGGACCGCTATCCGCATGAATTCTCCGGCGGCCAGCGCCAGCGCATCGCGATCGCGCGCGCCATGGCACTGGAGCCGCAATTCGTGCTCCTGGACGAGCCGACCTCGGCGCTCGACATGTCCGTGCAGGCCCAGATCGTGGAGCTCTTGCGCGAACTGCAAGAGAAGCGCAAACTCGCCTACATGTTCATCAGCCATGATCTCAAGGTGGTGCGCGCACTCGCCAACCACGTCATCGTGATGCAGAACGGGCGCGTCGTGGAACAAGGCGACGCGGACCGTGTCTTCGACGCGCCTGAAAGCCCCTATACCCGCGCCCTGTTCGCCGCAGCCTTTGATCTCGAAGCGGCGGGTGCCGGTATCGTTTCCGATTGATCGGGCCATGGCCGTTGCTCACAAACGCGCTCTCCTGATCGTTCTCGACTCGGTGGGGATCGGCGGCGCGCCGGATGCGGCGGCTTATGGCGACAAAGGCGCAAACACGTTGGGCCATATCGCGCAAGGCTGCGCCAGCGGTGCGGGTGATCGGCCCGGGCTGCGCTCCGGCCCGCTGCAACTGCCCAATCTGGCGCGTCTGGGCCTCGGCCATGCCATGCGCGCGGCCAGCGGCGAGACGTATCCGGATCTGATGCGCGATGGCGCGCCCGCCGGGCTCTGGGGCCACGCGGTCGAGACATCGCGCGGCAAGGATTCTCCCTCGGGGCATTGGGAAATCGCCGGTTGCCCGGTCGATTTCGACTGGGGCTATTTTCCCGACACGCAGCCGACATTCCCGAAATGGCTGACGGATGCCCTGATCAGCGAGGCTCGTCTGCCCGGCATTCTGGGCAATCGCCACTCACCCGGCACCGCCATCGTCGAGCAATGGGGGCCTGAGCATCTGCGTACCGGCAAGCCGATCTGCTACACTTCCGTCGACAGCGTGTTGCAGATCGCGGCGCATGAAGAGCAATTCGGTCTCGAGCAGCTCTACGAGACCTGCCGCATCGCGCGGCGCCTGTGCGATCCGTTGAAGATCGGGCGGATTATCGCCCGCCCCTTCAAGGGCGACGCGCGCTCCGGCTTCAGCCGCACCGCCAACCGCAAGGATTTCGCCATCCCGCCGCCGGAGGGCACGATCTTCGACAGGCTTCACGATGCGGGGCGGGCCGTCATCAGCGTCGGCAAGATCGGCGATATCTTCGCCCATCGCCATACCGGCGAGGAGGTCAAGCCGTCGGGCGACGATGCCTGCCTGAGCGCCGCCATCGCCGCACTCGACCGCCTGCCGCCGGGCGGACTGATCTTCACCAATCTCGTTGATTTCGATTCCGATTACGGCCACCGCCGCGACCTGCCTGGCTATGCCGCCGCGCTTGAGGCTCTGGACCGCCGGGTTCCGGAAATCGAGGCGGCGCTCGCGCCGGGCGATCTGTGCATCCTCACCGCCGATCACGGCAACGACCCGACCTGGCGCGGCACCGATCACACGCGTGAGCAGGTGCCGATCATCGGCTTGGGCCCCGGTCTGGCCGGCGCAACGGTCGGGCGGCGGGAGAGCTTTGCCGATATCGGTGCGAGCCTCGCCGATTGGCTCGGTGTCGCCCCGCCGCGCCATGGTCGCCCCTTCACGATCATCGCATGAACCGACAACGCCCCGGGTGATGCCGGGGCACTCGTCATGCGCGAGGCGGATTGACGCTCAATCCTTGGCGCGATCAGTCCTTGGCGTGCTCAGTCCTTGGCGCGCTCGACGTAGGACGCGTCTTCCGTCATCACCACGATGCGCGTGCCTGTGGCGATATGCGGCGGTACCATGGTGCGAACGCCGTTATTGAGCATGGCGGGCTTGTAGGAGGACGACGCCGTCTGGCCCTTCACGGTCGGCTCGGTCTCGACGACTTCGAGGGTGACGCGCTGGGGCAGTTCGATGGCGATGGGCAGGCCGTTATGCAGCTTCAGGCTCACCGTCATGCCTTCCTGAAGGAAGGCGGCCTGATCGCCGATATCCTCGCGGGTCATGGCGACCTGCTCATAGCTGTCCGGGTTCATGAAGTGGAACCCTTCGCCATCATCGTAGAGGAAGGTATGATTGCGATCCTCAACGACGGCCTTCTCGACCTGCTCGGTGGTGCGATAGCGCTCGGAGATCTTGGTGCCGTCGGAAATCCGGCGCAGATCGAGCTGGGTGACGGGCGTGCCCTTGCCCGGATGGATGTTCTGCGCCGTGAGAACGACATAGAGCTTGTCGTTGATGTCAACGACGTTACCCTTGCGCAGCGCGCTTGCCAGAACCTTTGCCATTTTCAATCCCGTTCCTGATCAACCGCTCGCGCGGTCTTGAACCTTGCTTCGCGTGGGCTTAACCCGATAACGCTTCCGGGTCCAGACCGGGATACGCATTCACGCGCAATCGCGGCGCAACAGACGGGATCGATCGGCGATGACGCAATGGTGGCGACCGGAAGTTCACGCGGATCGACGCCCCGCGCTCATGGCGCGCAACCGCATCAGGAGCGGATTGCGGGCCTGGTTCGAGGCGCGCGACTTCATCGAGACGGAGCCCGCCATCCTCCAGGTCTCCCCCGGCAACGAAGCGCATCTGCATGGCTTCGCAACGCGCATTATCGGCCATGACGGCGTGGCGCAGCGCATGTATCTGCACACTTCGCCGGAATTCGCCTGCAAGAAGCTGCTCGCCGCCGGCGAGACGGCACTCTTCGCCTTCGCCCCGGTCTTCCGCAACCGCGAACGCGGGCCGCTGCATCATCCGGAATTCGTGATGCTGGAATGGTACCGCGCGCATGCGCCCTATGACGCCATCATCGCCGATTGCGCCGCACTGATCGCGCGCGCGTCCGAGATCACGGGGGCAACGCGTTTTCGCCATCGCGGCGTGGAAGCCGATCCGTTCGCGCCGTTCGAGCGCATTGCGGTGGCGCAGGCCTTTGCCGATCATGCCGGCATTGATCTCCTCGCCAGCCTGCGCGACGATGGCGGCACCGACCGCGCGGCGCTTGCGAGATCAGCGCGCGAGGTCGGGATACGGGTCGCGGAGGACGATACCTGGGCAGATATCTTCAGCCGTGTTCTCGTCGAGCGCATCGAACCGCAGCTCGGGCGCGGGCGTCTTACCGTGCTCGATCGCTATCCCGTGGCGGAAGCCGCACTGGCGCGGCCCTGTCCGGATGATCCGCGTCTGGCCGAGCGTTTCGAGATCTATGCCTGCGGCGTCGAACTCGCCAACGGTTTCGGTGAGCTCACTGATCCGGAGGCCCAGCGCGAACGCTTTGAGGCGGAGATGGACGAGAAACAGCGTGTCTATGGTGAGCGTTATCCGATCGATGCGGATTTTCTCGAAGCGCTTGCCTTGATGCCGCCGGCAAGCGGCGTCGCGCTCGGTTTCGACCGCCTCGTCATGCTGGCCACCGGCGCCCAGCGCATCGACCAGGTGATCTGGACCCCCGTTTCCGAGGCCGGAGGAGAAAGCTGATGGCGCAACGCACCCTGCGCGATCCCGAGGCGCTCATCAAGGCCGGCCTCGCCCCGGAAGCCGCGCGCACGGATATCGAGGTCGTCAATGACCGCTACGCCATCGCAGTCACCCCGGAAATGGTGGCACAGATCGACGCGAGCGATCCGCATGACCCGATCGCCGCGCAGTTCATCCCCGATGCGCGTGAATTGCGCACGCTGCCCGAGGAACTCAGCGATCCGATCGGCGATGATGCTCACAGCCCGGTGCCCGGCATCGTGCATCGTTATCCTGATCGCGCGCTGCTCAAGGTGGTGCAGGTCTGTCCGGTCTATTGCCGCTTCTGCTTCCGCCGCGAGAGTGTCGGGCCGCAGCATGGCGGGACGCTGCCGCGCGCGGAACTCGATCAGGCGATCGCCTATCTGCGCGATCACCCCGAGATCTGGGAGGTGATTCTCACCGGCGGCGACCCAATGATCCTCTCTCCGGCCCGCATGCGCCATGTCATGGAAAGGCTGGCCGAAATCGAGCATATCCGCATCATCCGCCTGCATACACGCGTTCCCGTGGTAACGCCGGCGCATGTCGACGCGGCGCTGATCGCGGCCTTGAAGAGCGCCGACAAGACGATCTATGTCGCGCTGCATGCCAATCATCCACGGGAATTCACACCGAACGCCCGGGCGGCGATCGCGCGCCTGATCGATGCGGGAATTCCCATGCTGTCGCAGAGCGTGCTCCTGCGCGGGATCAACAACGATCTGGACACGCTGACGGCGCTGATGCGCAGCTTCGTCGAAATGCGCATCAAGCCCTACCACCTCAATCACGGCGATCTGGCACCGGGTACGGCGCATTTCCGGACGACGATCGCCGAGGGGCGCGCGCTGGTCGGTGCGTTACGGGGGCGGTTATCGGGCTTGTGCCAGTTCT
>NZ_DATGCW010000221.1:0-5370 GCF_035311605.1 Saliniramus sp. | reverse complement strand
CCGCGCCATCACCGTCTCGGCTGCATCCGCATCTTCCACGACAACGCCCTCGGTCAGTTCCAGCTCGAGCCGCGCGGGATCGAAACCGGCCTCCTCGACCACGCTGATCACGCCTTCGACGAAGTTGCGCTGCCGGAACTGGATGGGCGAGACGTTCACGGCGATACGCACACCGGGCCAGCGTTTGCCGTCCTCGCAGACCCGGCGCACGACCCATTCGCCCAACGGGATCACAAGGCCGCTCTGTTCCGCGAGAGGAACGAATTTCGCCGGGGAGATCATGCCCTTGATCGGGTGGGGCCAGCGTACCAGCGCCTCGAGGGAGACCACGTTCCGACCGTCCGCCGAGAAGATGGGCTGGTAATGAATCGTGAGTTCGTTCTCCGCGATGGCGCGACGCAGGTCTTCGGCGACGAGCTTGCGCATCTGCAGCGCATCATCCATCTCGCGGTGGAAGAAGGCGCTGCGGTTGCGTCCCTCGCTCTTGGCCTCGTAGAGCGCCGTATCCGCCATGCGCATCAGCGTCTCACGATCGCATGAATCGCGCGGCGCGAGCGCGATACCAATCGATACACCGACATTCACGCGGTTTCCTGCGATCGTGAAGGCCTCCGAAAGCGCATGGAGAATCCGCGCGGCAAGCGCACGTGCATCCTCGTCGCAACCGACGCCGTTCTGCAAGACGGCGAATTCGTCTCCGCCGAAACGCGCGAGCGTATCGCCGCGTTCCAACAATCCCTGCAAGCGCTGCGCCACCTGAAGGATCAAGGCGTCGCCGGCCTGGTGGCCGTGGGCGTCATTCACCTCCTTGAAACGGTCGAGATCGAGGAACATCAGCGCGAAGCCCTCCTCCTGCTCGCCAGCGCGGATCTGATCGTCCAGCCCCTGCAAGGCCAGGTCGAGGGTCTGGCCGAAAAGCAGCCGGTTCGGCAGACCCGAAAGAGGATCCTGACCCGCGAGCGATTCGGCGCGCGCATGTGATTCAGCCAGATTACGCGCGACGCGCCGCGTATTGGTCACGACCAGCACGAAGAGCAACGCCGTGACCGCGAGCGGTGGTATTGCGGCATAGCCGATCCGCTGCGCGAGCATTTCGCCCGGGCGCGCGGGTTCCCAGACGATGTGCAGGCTCTCGCCGGTGGCAATATCTTCCATGGCGAAGGCAGCCAAGTGCTCGGGCAGGCTTTCAGGTGAACCGTGCTCGACGTGCATCCCGGATAGAAGCGGCATGCCCGGTGCGGTCAATTCCCCCTCGATGCTGCGCGTATCCAAGCCGATCAGGTAGCGGTCGTCCGTAAGCCTGGCGAAACCCAGGTAAACGAGATTGCCGTCGACCACGCGCAGATTGCTGCCCTCATCCGGCATCGCCGCTTCAGGATCAAACATGGAACTGACTGCCAGGGCTGCGTCCACACCGGCATTGCGCCCCGCGCCGGGAAAGATTCGCCGATCGACCCAGGAGATGCCGCCACCTTCCGTGGTGACGATTCCGCCGACATCAACATGTGGCGCAAGCTGCATGAACAGCCTTTCTCGTTCGTCGCGCCCCCCGGTTTCCTGGACCTGCATCCGGATGATGGCGGAGACTTGCCGCGCTTGTCGACCAGCCTGGGCCGTGAGCCCCTCATGAATCTGCTGCATTTCCTGAAGCCGGGCATCCTCGTTGGCTGCGCGACTGATCGTGAGTACCACACCGGCGCCGAAGGCCACGGTCCCCAGGATCAGAATGGCCGCCCACCAGAACATGCGGGCCATCAATGCTGAGGAATCTGTTGCTGGCTGGAAGGCTTTTTGTGACATGACGCCCGTCGTTTCGAACACTGGGCGCAGGCTATGGAAAAATTCCTTAGAAACCTTTACTTGTGTTTATCGGAATCAATCAACCCGTAAAATCGGGACCTTCATCCGCCACGAAAGACGCAACGCCCTTCATGCAAGGCTGCCCGACCGGAGGCCACCTCGGCGAGAGCCTGTGGATAAATCCTATGCTCCTCAACCAGTACGCGTGCCGCCAGCGCTGCCGGATCGTCATCAGGATGCACCGGCACGCAGGCCTGGGCGATGATCGGACCGGCATCGAGTTCGGGGACGACGAAATGCACGGTGCAGCCATGCACGCGCATACCGGCTTCGAGCGCCTGCTCATGCGTGCGGGTTCCGCGAAACAGCGGCAGCAGCGAAGGGTGGATGTTGATCATCCGCCCTTCCCAACGGCGCACGAACCACGGCGTGAGCACGCGCATGAAACCGGCGAGGCAGACGAGCTCGATGTCCGCCTCCACCAGCGCCGCATCCATGGCCTGCTCGAAAGCTTCCCGATCGGCGAAAGCCTTGTGATCGAGCCCGCAAGTCGCGATGCCCGCCTCGCGCGCCCGCGCCAGACCGGCAGCAGCCGGACGATTCGACAGGACGAGGGCGATCTGCGCCGGGTAGCCGGGCGCACGCGCCGCCTCCAGCAGCGAGAGCATGTTGGAGCCGCGCCCGGAAATCAGGATTGCAGTGCGTTTGCCAGCGCTCATGCGCCGCCTCTCGCCGCATCACCAACCCCGAGACGCCCCTCGAAGACCACCCGCGCGGCGGAGCCCGCATCGCCCACCTGCGGCACGATCGTACCGAGCCTCACCGGCGATTCACCGGCTTCGCTCAGGGCTGCAAGCGCCGTCTGCGCGGCATCGGCGGAGACGACCACGATCATGCCGATCCCGCAATTGAAGGTGCGCAGCATCTCTGCTTCCGCGACACCGCCGGTCCCGGCGAGCCAGCCGAAGACCGGCGGCACGGCGATGGCATCCAGATCGATGCGCGCGGCGCAACCGACCGGCAGGACACGGGGAATGTTCTCAGGAAAGCCGCCGCCGGTGATATGCGCCAGCGCCTTGATCGGCAGGCCGGCTTTCAGGCAGGCCAGCAGCGGCTTCACATAGATGCGCGTGGGCGTCAGCAGCGCCTCACCAAGCGTGATCTGCGGCGCGAAAGGTGCGGGCGCTTCGAAACCGGGGCCGGCCTTCTCCACGATCCGACGCACCAGCGAGAAGCCGTTGGAATGGATACCGGACGACGCCAGCCCGATGATCATGTCGCCCGGAGCGATATTGTCACGCGGCAACAGCGCGCCGCGCTCCGCCGCACCGACGGCGAAGCCGGCCAGGTCGTAATCTTGGCCGCCATACAGCCCCGGCATCTCCGCCGTCTCACCGCCGATCAGTGCACAGCCGGCGTCGCGACATCCCTGCGCGATGCCCTTGACGATTTCCGCACCAGTGGCCGGATGGAGTTTGCCGGTGGCGTAATAATCCAGAAAGAACAAGGGCTCGGCGCCCTGCACCACGAGATCGTTGACGCACATGGCGACGAGGTCGATCCCCACCGTATCGTGGATCCCCGTCTCGATGGCGATCTTCACCTTGGTGCCGACCCCGTCATTGGCCGCGACGAGGATCGGATCCACGAAGCCGGCCGCCCTGAGATCGAAGAGCCCACCGAAACCACCGATCTCGCCATCGGCCCCCGGGCGCCGGGTGGCGCGCACGAGCGGCTTGATCGCATCGACCATGGCATTGCCTGCATCGATATCGACACCGGCATCGGCATAGGTCAATCCTTGCGGCGGCGGTTCGGGCGGTGTGTGGGCCATGATGCGACTCCTTGCAGCAACCCCGGCAGTTAAAGCCCCGCACGCATACAGGCAAGCACCGGAGGGGGGATTGCGCATGTTTTCCCGCAATACCCGTGTCGCGCCGGGAGGGGATCAGGTGAACACGACCGCCTTGTGAAGGTATCCGCCGCCACGCAGCAGATCGACGATCGCATCAGCCACCGCATTGCGGCTGACGAAGCCGTTGCGCCAATCAGCCGGGTCGGCGCGCAGGCGTGCAGCAGGACAAGAGGCGACCAATGTCAAAAATCCCGGGCGGAGGATGGTCCATTGCGTATCACTGGCGCGGATCGCGCTCTCCTGACGTTCCTTGTCCGCCGCCACCCGGCCCATCACCGCCTCGAACAGGAGGCGCTCGGGCAAAGGCAAGGCGCGCCGACTGTCGCCGACACCGTAGCCGGTGACCGTAACGAGGCGCGCCACATCGGCTGCCCGCATGGCGGGAAGCAGCACGTCAGTGGCTCGGGAAAACAGGGTGACCGGGTTGATGAGCGTTGCCGGATCCGCCTTGATCCCCAGTGTCTGGACCACGGCGTCACAGCCTCGCAGCGCCTCGGCGACATCGGCTTCGTTCAGCGCATCTGCGCGCACCGCCTCGAAATCCGGGTGATGCAGGCTGCTCCGGTCGATATTGCGGGCAAAACCACGCACCCGAAAACCGGCTGAAAGCGCGGCCTTGCATGTTGCCAGACCGATACCCTGCGAAGCGCCGATGACGAGAATGCGCCTCCCCGCCGGGAGCGCGGCCGGTGAGGAATGCGTATCGGCGACATCATCTTGCCGGCGCGTTTCGTCTTGTCTGTGCATGGCCCGATATCCTTCAACAGGCGCAAAGCCGAAAGGCCCATGGCTCAGCCGCGCAGGCGTGCGATCAGCGTTTCGACGATATTCTGCGCCTGCGGTTCGAGGTACAGCATCCGACCGTCGAAGCGGACCAGTCCAGCGGCGCGCAACTCGTCCACACCCTGCTGATCGGCGCTGTGGCCGGCATTGTCATGATGCACGACTTCCGTCACGCGCTCGCCACTGGCAAGCTGATGATAGGCAGCAAAGACCAGAACGGAGAGCGCCTTGTCCGAAAATTGCGCGGGATCACCGCTGCGATCGTTATCCTGCGTCATGAGTCGAGACTCCTCGCTGGTGAAACCGTTTCCCGAACCATGGTGGCGCGCGCGACGATTTTGACAAGGCGAAGCAATCAAAACCCGCAACGAGCCGACTCACGCAATCGGGATAACCCCCATCTCGAGGACGAAGCCATTTTGCTCGACCATAAGCCCTCTCGTGGCAGTTTCACCCACAGCACGAAACGGCAAACCGGGACGGGATCCGTTCCGTCAGGCAGCAAGACGCGAACGATACGCGATCGCGCGTGCGATACCCTCTTCGACGTGGCCGAGCGCCATGTCGAGCGCGGCATCGTCGATCAGATGCAGCGTCATTTCGCGTGCCTCCTCGCGTGCCGCTTCCGATTCGTAGCGTCGCAGCAGAGCGAGCAGCTTGCCGGCCTCGTCTGCGGACAGACGCGTGCAGGCCGAGAGCACCCGCTCGATCATCCGGCGCGAGAGTTGCGGCCCTGCGGCGGTGCCGTCGCGCGCGGGTTCGCGCAGAGCCGAGAGCGCCGCCTCGAAGGCCGGCTGCAGGGCGTGCGGCATGCCCGCCTTGCGATAGAGTGCCGGGAAGCCGGCACCGCGGCGATCCTGGATGAGTCCGGC
>NZ_DATGCW010000220.1:0-3472 GCF_035311605.1 Saliniramus sp. | reverse complement strand
TTCTTCATCAGGGGAATCGTGAGCGAACCGGTAGAGACGACATTGCCGGCTGATGTGCCGTTGATCATGCCCATCAGGCCCGAGCCGAACACCGCGACCTTCGCCGGCCCGCCGCGTGCGCCGCCGGCCGCCGCGAAGGCGAAATTGACGAAATACTCGCCTACCTTGCTCGCCTGCAGAAAGGCCGCGAAGGTGATGAAGAGAATGATGTAGGTCGAGGACACCGCGATGGTCGGGCCGAGAATGCCGTTATCCGTATAAAGGAAGGCAAAGAAGCGCTGAGGCGCATAGCCGCGATGTTCGAGAAAGCCTGGCAACCACGGCCCGACGAAGGCATAGGCGACGAACGCCGCGACGATGATGACAAGCGCCAGACCAGCCAGACGACGGGTCAATTCCAGGATGAGCAGAATGCCGGCAATCGAGGCCCACATGTCATTAGGATGCGGAAAGACCTGGGCGCGCATCCGCAGGAAATGTGCATGAGCAATAATATAGATACCGACCGCGATTGCCGCGAGGGCCAGCAACAGGTCGCCTGGTGAGAGCCTGGCGCGATCGCCTGGCGGAAAAAACCATGTCGCCAGGACGGCAATTGCCGTTCCGGCGACGAGTGGCAGGCCGTAGGTGTTGACCATCTTGGCCGGTGGCGCACCTGTCGCGACAAGATCGCCGGTCACCACCGCGAGCACGATCTGGCCGAGGGCCGTGAGGATGAGAAGCGCGGCGATGCCGAGCAGGGAAAGTTCGATGACGGAGCGGGTATGAGCGCGCCCCTGCGTATCGACAAAATTCCTGGCCGAGAACAGGGTGAAGCCCAGTGCCAGCCCGCCGGTGACATGAGTCAGGCGATAGACCCAGGTTTCCAGCGGATAGAGGTTCATCACGCCGATATGAAAGGCTGTGTAAGCGACGCACAGCGCGGCGACGACATAATGGCTTTTTCCTTCGAAGATGCGCTGGTTACCCGCATAGATCTCGCGATCAACACCACTGGCAACGTTCTTCGTCCCGGAATCGCCTTCCGGCGCCTCACGCACATCCGCGGCGACCATGCGCCCCTCCCGATGAAACCCCACGAATGGCCGTTTCGGCCTTGATCTTGTGATGGAGGCCGCGCCGGACGTGGCCTCCATCAAAGTCATGCGGTGACCGCGAAGCGGTGATCAACCGCGCAGATCTTCCGGGATCTCGATACCGATTTCCTCGTAATAGCGCACAGCGCCGGGATGGAACGGCAGGAAGCTGTTGTTATCCCAGTTCTCGACCACGGTGGCGGCTGCAGCGGCATGGATCTGCATCATGCGCTCGTTGTTTTCGAGAACCGTCTTGGTGATTTCGTAGGCGAGGCTCTCGGGCATGTCCTGATGTGCGATCGCGTAGTTCCACATCGCGACGGAGGCCTGATCCTCCTCCTGCACGGAGTAGGTACCCGCCGGAATTGTAAAGGCCGCGACTTCCGGGAAGGCTTCGAGAACCTGCTCATGCTCTTCAGGCGTGAAGCCGAAGGTGATCACGTCCGCTTCGGCTGCGAGCTGCGAGAAGGCCGCAGTCGGGAGGCCTGCGGCGAAGACGAAGGCGTCAACCAGGCCGTCCTGCAACTGGCCGGCGGAATCCGCCGCGCCCGCATAGGAGATGGTCGCCTCGATACCGAGCGCATTGAGAATGCGCGGCCAATAGGTGCCAGGTGTTCCACCGGCCGGGCCGACTGCAACACGGCGTCCGTCCAGATCACTCACCGAGGTGATGCCCGACGAGCGCAGGGTAATCCCATGGAAGGGGGTCTCATACATCGGGAAAAGGGCGCGGATGTCCTTGTGCTCAAGGCCGGGAGCCAGCTCGCTCTGACCCGTCCAGGCTTCGAAGGCCGGGCCCAGGGTCACGAGGCCGATATCGTGCTCGCCGGTCTGAACCAGGGTCACGTTCTGCACGGGGCCACCGGTCACCTCGCCGGAGACGTTCACGCCGAGCTCTTCCGTGAGGAAGCTCGCCATGCCGCCGCCATAGACGAAATAGACGCCGCCCTGGCTGGCGGTGCCGACGGTCATGTCGCGCGGCCAGTCATCGCGGTCCGCCAGAGCCGCGCCGGAGACGAGAAGTCCGGCCGCTGCCAGACCAGTTGCAATTTTTTTCATGCGTTGTTCCTCCCTCGAAGAAGTAGGGGTTCATTTTGAACCAAGCCCTGCATCGGGCGCAGGGCTGCCCCGCAATAGCAATAGGGACACGGTCGCTTTTGTAAAGACCGGACCGACGCGCGGACCGTATGATCCGGAGAGGCGGCATGATGAGCTGCGACGAAAAAATTATACGGCTTGACATGTTGCAATGCAGGAAATTTCTACAGCCTCTGGATTTCCATCGTGAAGCCAGCATAGACTGATATGTGATATCAAAAAACTATATCCAGAGGATTTTAATATGACTTTTTCTATATCTACCGCTTTGCAATCCGTTGTTCATCAGCGGATGAATGCCAATGCGCCTTTTTCTCTGGCCGAAACGGCTCGGTCCGCCGCCTCTGACGAGGCTCCAGCGCAGGATCCGGCCATGCGGGATCCGCTCTGGAATGAGGCCGGTGCGCGGGAAGTCGAAGGCATGCGCCCCCAGCCCCTCTTGCCCACGCAGGCGCCTGACGATCCTCATCTGCGGTCACTCGCCGCACCGGCGCGCGCACTTCCGGCGGAGAGGACCGAGGCGTTTGAAGCCTTTCGCTGGATCGGGGCTGAAACGGTGCCTGGATTGCATATCGGCGCCGATCATCAACCCGACGGGTCGCGTATCGGCGTGACGACCACCGGATCGGCGGATGCCGATGGCGGCTGGTCGGGCCTTGCCGTCACGCAGCCGCACGGGTCTGATGAGAGCGCGGCCCGTTTGCGCGCACAGATCGGCGGCAGCACCGATTTCGCGCTGTCCGATGATCTGCGCGGCGCGATCCGGGGCAACGCGGCCGTGACGACGGATGGCGGCGTGAGCGCGCATGCCGATCTCTCGCTCACCACCGGCGGCGGGACCGGGATCGGCATCGCCGTCACCGCAGGGCCGGACGGTGTGGCGCAGGAAGCCTATATCCGGCAACAGATCGCCGATAGCGGCACCCTGTCCGGGCGGATGATCCGTCCCGCTGATGACGGCGCGACGGAATGGCGGCTGCGCTACGACGCCACCGATTTTCGCGCCGAGCTCTATCAGCGCGGTGACGATTGGGGCGCCGGCGTGAATCTGCGTGCGCGCTGGTGAGAAACAGGCCGCGTCCCGATTTCAGGGGCGTGGCGCTTCGGCGTTTTCGAGCTCTGGGTTCTGCGCATGCGCGGCGCTCGAAAACCCGTAATCCTCTTCCGATTCCGGATAGAGTGGGGCGGCCACCGGGGTGGTGCGCGGCAGGGTCTGGAAGCGACCCTGCTGGTCGGCAGGCACCGGTGCACGGGCCTTGAGACGCCAGACGGCGAAGCCGACGGAGAGGAAGCCGACG
>NZ_DATGCW010000219.1:0-9452 GCF_035311605.1 Saliniramus sp. | reverse complement strand
CGCGGAAATAGACGAGTTGCACGGCGAGTCCGCCAATCCGCGCCGTCGTTTCGAACATCCCCGTCAGGACCGAGCAGGCCAGATCCCAGGTCGGCTCCCGGCTCATCGTGGCGTCGAGGGCGAAGCTCAGACGACCCTGATCGGCGCCCGCCGCAACGGGAGCGAGGCTGCCGGCTTCCCGCAGGAACGCATCGACGGCGCCGCCCGACTGGCCCGCAGGGCCCGGGCGATTGTCTTGCTTGCGCTTGTCGGGCGCCTTGCCTTCACTCATCGTTCGACCTCGTCGCCTCCCGATCTGCCAGCGCGGCGGATCGCACCATCATGTGCGCCGCCATGAACGTAAGATAGGGTCGGGCGCGCCGCGTTCCCATGGCATGCGTCGCCGCTGCGCTGCGGCACCGGAGCGCCGGCGTGGCTTGATGCCGGTGACAGGCGGGGTGAGAGCCGCAGGCGCCGGCTGCGCTGCCGCACCGGGATCGGGCGCTGATCCTGACGCGTCGCCTCGACGATATGGACACCGGCGAAGGGGGCCCGCAGCCGCAGCCCCGCCCGCTCCCACAGACCCGCGCTGCGCAGGAAACGCTGCGAGGATATCGGCGGCACGTACAGGGCCTCGGTCCAGACCTGGGCATCGAAACCGTTGCGATGCAAAAGGCTGCCCAATTGCGAAACCGAGTACGGGCGTCCCTGGCCGAAGGGGGTGGCGTCGACACGCGCCCAGATGCCACGCCGGTTGGGTACGACGATCGCGACACGCCCGCCGGGAGCAAGGATGCGCCAGATTTCGTGCAGGAACTCGTCCGGATCGCCGACATTCTCGAGCAGATGCGCCACCAGCGCGCGTTCATAGGCGCCGTCCACTGCCGGCAGGACAAGCGGCTCGACGAGACAGGCGAGATTCTTTTCGTCCGGCGGCCAGTGCGCTACGCCCTGGCGGGCTGGCATGAACAGATTCACCCGCTCGCAGCGCGCAATGGCCGGGCGCAGGAACGGGGCGGCGTAGCCCAGCCCCACCATGCGGCAATCCTGCGCGCCGCGCATGAAATCCACCAATGTGCGCGCCACGAAGCGCTGCGCCACCTGCCCGAGCGGGGTCTGATAGAATTGCTGCAGCGAGACGATATCCACGATCATGGCCGGCGCATGCCCTCGGTTGCCCGTAGCGGGTCTTGTCAACGAATGGCCAAAACACCGCGCCGACGCAACCCGTATCGATACGACTGCCGCATTCGGCACGGGCGCGGACATGCGGGGCGAAGTGTCTTATGGAGAAGTGTCTTGTGGATAGGCTTGCCGGCATGCTCCCCAGGCCGGCCCGGCAGGTTAAGATCGGCGTAACGAGGGGTACCATGCAGCAATATCACGCGCTTCTGCGCCGCATTCTCGACGAGGGCCACGAGAAAGGTGACCGGACCGGCACGGGCACGCTCTCGGTCTTCGGCCATCAGATGCGCTTCGATCTGGCCGATGGCTTTCCGCTGGTCACGACCAAGAAGCTGCATCTACGCTCGATCATCCACGAATTGCTCTGGTTCCTCGCGGGCGACACCAACATCGCCTATCTCAAGGATAACCGTGTCGCGATCTGGGATGAATGGGCCGACGCGAACGGCGATCTCGGGCCGGTCTACGGCAAGCAATGGCGCTCCTGGCCCAACCCGAACGGCGCCGACGTCGACCAGATCAGCTGGCTGATCGACGAGATCCGCCGCAACCCCGATTCACGCCGCCTCGTGGTCAACGCCTGGAACCCGGCCGATCTCGACCGCATGGCACTGGCACCCTGTCATTGCCTGTTCCAGTTCTATGTTGCCGGCGGCAAGCTCTCCTGCCAGCTCTATCAGCGTTCGGCGGACGTGTTTCTCGGCGTGCCCTTCAACATCGCCTCCTATGCGCTGCTCACCCATATGGTCGCGCAGGTGACGGGGCTGCAGCCCGGCGATTTCGTGCATTCCTTCGGCGACGCGCATCTCTATTCGAACCATCTCGAACAGGCCCGCGAACAGCTCACGCGTGAGCCGCGCCCGCTGCCGCGCCTGCGCCTCGATCCGCAGGTGCGCGATATTTTCGGCTTTCGCTTCGAGAATATCACGATCGAGGGCTACGACCCGCATCCGGCGATTCGCGCGCCGGTGGCGGTCTGAGCCGGCGGGGCGGGGATGGCTGAGTGCTCGCACGGTCTGACGATCCGCAGGGCGCGTCCGGGCGAAGCCGGGCTCGTGCTGCGCTTCGTTCGCGAACTCGCGGAATACGAGCGCCTGCTGCAAGAGGTGCGCGCGAACGAGGCCGAGCTCGACGCGGCTCTGTTCTGCGACAATCCCCGCGTCTTCTGCGACATCGCCTTTCTGGATGGCGAACCGGTGGGATTCGCGCTGTATTTCTACAATTTCTCCACCTTTCTCGGCCGCCACGGCATCTGGCTGGAGGATCTTTATGTCCGCGAGAGCCTGCGCGGGCGCGGCGTCGGCAAGGCGCTGCTGGCCGGGCTGGCGCGGCGATGCGTCGCGGAAGGGCTCGGACGATTGGAGTGGTGGGTGCTCGACTGGAACGCCCCGGCGATCGCCACCTATCGCGCGCTGGGGGCGCAGCCGATGGAGGAATGGACGGTCCAGCGGCTCACGGGGGAGGCGCTCACGCGGCTCGCCGACAAGGGCGCGGAGATATCAGGGAGAGAGCCGGGATGACGGCAGAGACAGGTTTTCCGCTGACCATCGTCGCGGCAATCGCCGATAACGGCGTGATCGGTGACGACAACCGCCTGATCTGGCGGCTCAAGAGCGATCTGCGGCGCTTCAAGCAGATCACCCTCGGCAAGCCGATGATCATGGGGCGCAAGACCTTCGATTCCATCGGGCGACCGCTGCCCGGGCGCCGCATCATCGTGATGACGCGCGATCCGGATTTTGCGGTGGACGGTGTCGATGTCGCGCGTTCTTTCGACGCGGCCTGCGTACGCGCCGATGCGGTTGCGCAGGAGATGGGCGCGAGCGAGATCATCGTGGCGGGCGGAAGTCAGATCTATGCGCAGGCGCTGCCCGCCGCGCAAAGGCTTCGGCTGACACGCGTCCACGCCATGCCTGATGGCGATGCGCACTTTCCTGACTTCGATTCGACACAATTTCGTATCATCGCTGAATCCGGACATGGTGCCGGCCCGGATGATGAATTCGCGTTCACTTTCATCGATATGGAACGACGTTGACTGCCCGGTTTCGGTTGACTTTGGGGGCAGAAGTCTCCACTTCCGATGCAGACGTGGTGCGCTTTTCCGCAATGATAACGGGTAAGCAACGCGATGGTTTCAAGAATTATGCACTGAAGAGGGAAGCGTAGGATGCCCTGGAATAATCAAGGCAGCGGCGGTGGCGGAGGGCCCTGGGGGCCTCGCAGCAGCGGCGGCGGTGGCGGCGGCCCATGGGGAGGCGGCCCGCAAGGCGGCGGCGGCTCCGGACAGACCCCGCCCGATCTGGAAGAGATCCTGCGCAAAGGCCAGGATCGCCTGAAGAACATGGTGCCCGGCGGTGGCTCGATGGGAGGCAAGGGCATTGCCCTGATTCTCATCGGTGTCGTGGTCGTCTGGCTGCTCACGGGCTTCTACACGGTTCGGCCCAACCAGGTCGGCCTCAATCTCATCTTCGGGGCCTATGTCGGCCAGACGGCGCCCGGTCTGAACTACAATCTGCCTTACCCCATCGGTCAGGTGATCAAGCCCGACGTCACGCAGGTCAATCGCGTCGAGGTCGGATACCGCTCGGCGACGGAAGGCCAGCGTCCGCGTGACGTGCTCGAAGAGAGCCTGATGCTCACGGGTGACGAGAATATCGTCGATATCGATTTCGACGTGCAGTGGCAGATCGATGCGGCCCGGGCCGAAGAGTTCGTCTTCGAGATCCAGAATCCGGAAGGTACGATCAAGGCTGTGGCCGAGAGCTCCATGCGTGAGGTGATCGGGCGCCGTGACATCCAGGCCATCCTGACGATCGAGCAGGGTGAGATCATGCAGGAAGTCCAGGAGATCATGCAGGCCACGCTCGAGGATTACAGCGCCGGCGTCACGATCCGCGTGGTGCAGCTGCAGGCCGCCGTGCCTCCGGCTCAGGTGCGTGAAGCGTTCTTCGACGTCAACGCGGCCCAGCAGGATCTCGTGCGCCTGCAGAACGAGGCCGAGACTTACGCCAGCCGGGTCGTTCCGGAAGCGCGTGGTCGCGCCGCGCGGATCATTCAGGAAGCGGAAGGTTACCGTGAGCGTGTCGTCAACGAAGCCGAGGGTCAGGCTTCGCGCTTTACCCAGGTTTTCGACGAATATGTGAACGCACCGGACGTGACGCGTGAGCGTCTCTTCCTCGAGACGATGGAACGCGTCCTCGCGGGCACGGACAAGGTCGTCATCGATCAGAGCAATGGGGATGGTCAGCAGTCGGTCGTGCCTTATCTGCCTCTGCCGGAAATCCAGCGCCGCGCGCAGGGAGGCTCCCAATGAGAAATCCCGTCATCCGCACTGGCATCCTGATCGTCCTCGGTCTGGCGGCAGTGTTGCTTTACTCCTCACTGTTCACGGTCCATCAGACCCAGCAGGCCGTGGTGCTGCGCTTCGGCGCCGTGCGTCAAGTCATTACCGATCCGGGCCTCTATATGAAGGCTCCGTTCATTGATGTGGTCCTGCCCGTCGAGAAGCGGCTGCTCGATCTCGACATCCCGGTTCAGACGGTCTTGTCGAGCGACCGTCAGAATCTGGAAGTGGACGCGTTTGCGCGCTATCGGGTGATCAATGCGCTGCGCTTCTATCAGACGGTGAACAACCAGACCAATGCCAATGCGCGCCTGCGCTCCTTCGTCAATGCCGCGATGCGTAATACGCTGGCGAATGCCTCCTTCCCGGAGATCATCCGCACCAGCCGTAACGATCTGATGTTGCGGATTGCCGAGACGGTGAACCGTCAGGCGGAGGATCTGGGCATCGAAGTCGTTGATGTGCGCCTTACCCGCGTCGATCTGCCGACGGCGAACTCCGAAGCGGTGTTCCGCCGGATGCAGACCGAGCGTGAGCGTGAAGCGGCTGATCTGCGCGCACAGGGTGCCCAGCGTGCCAACGCCATCCAGGCGCGGGCGGATCGCGATGTCGTCGTGATCGAGGCGGAAGCCAACCGTACGGCTGAAGAGCTGCGCGGTGCCGGTGATGCCGACCGTAACCGCATCCTCGCCGAAGCCTATGGGCGTGATGCCGACTTCTTCGCCTTCTATCGCTCGATGCAGGCCTACGAGCAGGCCTTGATGACGAGCGATACCGCGACGACGCAGATGGTGATCTCACCCGATTCGGACTTCTTCCGCTTCTTCGACAGCCCCGCCGGGCGCGGGCAGTCGACGCGGGATCTTCCGCTTCCGATTGATCCGGAAGGCCCGATGAGTGAAGCGCCTGCGCTTCCTCAGGCTCCGACTGCGGACGCGACGGGGAGCCTCGGCCCGCTCGCCGCGCCCGTCGAATAAGGCCTGCAAGCGTCTCGCATGTGGGACCTGATCACAGCCCTCGGCCTCGTTCTTGCGGTCGAGGGCATTCTTTTTGCCGCTTTCCCCGACGCAATCCGCCGCGCCATGTACGAGGCTTCGCAAAGCCCGCGGGATCGGATGCGGGCGGTGGGGATCGTCTGTGCGATCATCGGTATCGCCATCATCTGGCTCGTGCGCGGGTGACCGACGCGGTTTTATCCGGAATGGCGCGGCAATGGCTTGACTTGCCTCGATTTTGCGCAAACACTCCGGCATCGATGCAACTTGGGTTTCCGGCCCGGCCTTCCGCATGGATTGTGGGAGGATTTCGTGCTTGAAGCCGGTCAGAGGAGAAGACAGCCATTCGCCGACCAATGAGAGCCATGCCGGTCCCGCAAAAGGACGGGCCGCGCGCCAACCGCGACATCCGAGGCGTTCGTGAGGTGCAGCTGATCGATGACGAGGGCACGAATCGTGGCGTCGTCCCGTTTGCCGAAGCCCTCCAACTGGCCGAGGAAGTCGGCCTTGACCTCGTCGAGATCGCACCCAATTCCGAACCTCCGGTCTGCAAACTTCTGGATTACGGCAAGTTCCGTTTCGATCAGCAGAAGAAAGCGTCTGAAGCACGCAAGAAGCAGAAGACCGTCGAGGTCAAGGAGGTCAAGCTTCGTCCCGGTATCGACAAGCACGATTACGAGACGAAGATGAAGAACGTGAAGCGTTTCTTCGAGGATGGCGACAAGGTGAAAATCACCCTGCGCTTCCGCGGGCGCGAAATGGCACATCAGGATCTCGGCCTGAAATTGCTGTTGCGGGTCAAGGAAGAGACCCGGGAATTCGCCAAGGTCGAGCTCGAGCCGCAGCTCGAAGGCCGCCAGATGATCATGATCCTGGCACCCCGCTGACGCTTGCTCTGGGGAATGGGTCGGGCGGGCCGGCGATCCGGCCCGCAGCACGCCCCTTTCCCCGGCAGCACGCCCGTTCCCCCAGGCAGCCGCCGGCTTCAGGTTTCGACCAGCCCCGTCGTGTCGTCCGAGCCGCGCGAATCGGGGCGGCCGTGGGCGAGCGCGAGATAATCCTGCGAGCGCATCTCTATCAGCCGCGAGACGGTACGATCAAATTCGAAGGCCTCGCGCCCGTGTCTTGCATCATAGAGCTCATGCGCCTCGGCGGCGGCGGAGGCGAGCAGCTTCACCCGGTTGTCGTAGAGCGCGTCGATCAGGGTGATGAAGCGCTTGGCCTCATTGCGGTTTTCGAGATGCATGCGCGGTATCGCGTCGATGATCACCGTGTGGAAATCCTGCGCAATGGCGAGGTAGTCGGCGGCGCCGAGCGGGCGGGCGCACAGATCATCGAAGGAGAAGCGCGCCACGCCGGAGGCGGCCTGCGGAATCTCCAACGGATGCCCGCGCACGGATACCCGCATCGGCTCGCCGCGCCTGCGCCCGGTGAGACGCCGGAAAGCGTCGTCGAGCGCGGTGCGGGCCGCATCATCCGCCGGGACGTGCCAGACCGGCTGACCGGCGAGTTTCTCCAACCGGAAATCGGTGCGCGAATCGAGTTCGACGATGGCCATGCGCTCATGGATCATCTCGATGAAGGGCAGGAACAGCGCGCGGTTCAGCCCGCCCTCATAGAGCCGCGCGGGCTCCACGTTCGAGGTGGCGAAGACGACGACATTCTCGGCGAACAGGGCCTTGAACAGGCGCCCGAGGATCATCGCGTCGGCAATGTCGGTGACGGTGAATTCGTCGAAGCAGAGCACATAGGCTTCCTGCGCGAGCGCCCTGGCCACCGGCTCGATCGGATCGTCCCCCTTCACCTTGCCGGCCTTGAGATCCTGCCGGTAGGCATGGATGCGTCCATGCACATCGGCCATGAAGGCATGGAAATGCGCCCGGCGTTTGCGGCGCACGCTCAGGCTCTCAAAAAAGAGATCCATCAGCATGGTCTTGCCGCGCCCCACAGAGCCCCAGACATAGATGCCCTTGATCGGCTCGCTCGCGGCGGGGCGGCGTCCGAACAGCCAGCCGAGCGCGCTGCTCTTGCGCGCGAGGCGCTTTTCATTGAGCTGCGCTGCGAGCTTGTCGAGTCGCGCGAGCAGGCTCGTCTGGGCCGGATCGCGCTCGATCGCATTGCTCGCGACGAGCGCCTGGTAGCGCGTGCTGACGGGCCGCGACGTACTTTCGGGATTGGTGATCTCGTCGGTGCGCTTGTTCAAGGCCGTTGTCGCGTGGCTCGTGCGGGTGAGGCGGATTTGGCAGTCCCTCCGGCTCGCGCATCAATCCGTCAGGTGGGTCCCGGCTGGCGGATCAGATGATGCGCCAACCAGCAATCCGGAGCGCCGACCTGACATCGCCAGGTCGAATAGCGCTCTAGCGCGTTAGGCGGGCTCTCACAAGCCCTGAAACTTGCGTTGACCGGTCGATATCCTTGCGTCAGCATGACACTTCAAGGTAGCGGAGATTGCCATGACGGAGGACATCGCGGGTGAAGTGCCGGAAGACGAGATCGCTGCAGATATGCTTGCCGCCCCGGTCGATGCCCCGGGTGCAGCCTCGCCGCAGGCGCGTATTCGCGACCATCCGAACTGGTATTATCTGCTGCGCGAATTCTACGAGCTCTACCGCTTTCTGCCATCCGGCGGCAGCGACCGGATTCGCGGGCATCAGCGCGCCGTGCGCGAGCGCATCAGCGCCCTGATCCAGGCGAATGCGCCACTCCGCTTCGGCGCCTGCGAGGAAAAACCCGTCACGGCCTATCTGCGCCGCGTCCTCGACGAGGGGCGTGTCGAGAAACATGCACCGGTGATTCGCGCCATCGATGCCGTGCGCGCCGGTCTCAACTGGCAATACGGCTACGACAAGATCCCGCGCGGGCTCTCGCAGAAATTCGCCTATGCCGAGATTGCAGGGCCGAATGCGCCGATCCACAGCGAAGCGGTGATCCTTGGCCTCGTGCTCTTCGCGCCCGGCTGTACCTATCCCACCCATGCCCATGACGGTATCACGGAGAGCTATGTCTGCCTTTCCGGCGCGGTCTCGGAAAATCATCAGGGCGTCTATGCCCCCGGCTCGCTGATCTTCAACCCGCCCGGGCAGCACCACCGCATCACCGTCTCCGACCGGGAGCCGTCGCTTCTGGCCTATGCCTGGATCGGGACGCGCGAGAAGCTCTCGCATCAGAAAATGGCGTTCTCGCGCGCGCCGCGAAAGCGGGGATGACTTACATCCACAGACCCCGTTCCGCGAGAACCTGCTTCAGCAGGGTGGGCCGGTCGGTCATCAGCCCGTCCATGCCGGCATCGATCAGCGTGCGCATCTGGTCCGCCTCGTCCACGGTCCAGACATGGACCTGGATGTCGCGGGCATGGGCTGCGCGCACGAGCCGGCGCGTCGCGACCGGCATGCCGTGGAAGGATGGTGGAATCTGCAGCGCAGGATAGGGTTTGACGGGGACCGGAATGCCGAACCCGGCGAACCAGACGACCGCAACGCCGGCATGGCTTGGCGACCAGCACAATTCATCGCCCAGAAGCTGCCGTAGGCGCTTCGTGCGTTTGGGATCGAAGCAGCCCACACAGACCCGCGAAAGCGCATTCGCTGCGCGGATGACCTCCGCCAAAGGCACCACCACGCTTTCTGATTTCGGCTCCAGATTGAAGCGGGTTTCCGGATAGGCCTCCAGCGTCTCGTCGAGGCGCGGGATGCGTGCGCCGCAGGGAAAGTGCAGTTGCGCCAGATCCGCCCAGGCGAGCGCGCCGATCCGCTCGGGCCGCCTCATCAGCCGTGTCAGATCATCGTCATGAAAGACGACGACCACCCCGTCTCGGGTGAGTTGCACATCGGTTTCGATATAGCGATAGCCGAGCGCGACCGCGTGATCGAAGGCGTCATGGGTATTCTCCGTCCGCTCCAGCGCCCCGCCGCGATGGGCGAAGGCGAGGAGGCCCGGATGGTCGAGGA
>NZ_DATGCW010000218.1:0-2730 GCF_035311605.1 Saliniramus sp. | reverse complement strand
CCTGATGCCGGGGAACCGCTCGAAATACTGCTTGATATAGGCCCCCGCCTCCTCGCGCCCGATCCCGAGCCGATTGGCGAGGCCGAAGGCGGAAATGCCGTAGATGATGCCGAAATTGATGGTCTTGGCGCGCCGGCGATATTCGCTGGTCATCTCGGCAAGCGGGATGTCGAACATTTCCGAGGCGGTGGCGGCGTGGATGTCGATGCCGTCGGCGAAAGCTTTGCGCAACTGCGGAATCTCGGCGATATGGGCGAGGATGCGCAATTCGATCTGGCTGTAATCCGCCGAGATCAGCTTGATCCCCTTCTCCGGCACGAAGGCCGCGCGGATCTTGCGGCCTGCCGGTGTGCGCACCGGGATGTTCTGGAGATTGGGCTCCGACGATGACAACCGCCCCGTCGTGGTGGCAGCGAGCGAGAAAGAGGTATGCACCCGGCCCTTCTCGTCCATGTAATGGGGCAACGCATCGCTGTATGTGGATTTCAGCTTGGCCTGCTGGCGCCATTCCAGAATCTTCGCGGGCAAGGGATGGCCCTGCTCGGCGAGTTCCTCCAGCGCCGAGGCGGGCGTCGCCCATTGGCCGGAGGGGGTCTTCTTGCCGCCGGGCAGCCCCATCTTGCCGAACAGGATCTCCCCGATCTGGCGCGGGCTCGAGACCGAGAAGCGCTCGCCCGCATCCTCCTGGATTTCCTCTTCGAGCCGCGTGAGCGTCTGGGCGAAATCGGAGGAGAGGCGGCTCAGGATCTGGCGGTCGACCTTGATGCCGCGCCGCTCCATGCGCGCGATCACCGGAACGAGCGGGCGCTCCAGTGTCTCGTAGACGCTCACCTTCGCCTCTGCGGCGAGGCGTGGCTTGAGCACGCGCCACAGCCGCATGGTGACATCGGCATCCTCCGCCGCGTAGGCGGTGGCTTCTTCGATGCCCACACGGTCGAAGCTCACAGCCTTCTTGCCGCTCCCGGCCACCTCGGCGAACTTGATCGTGGTATGCCCCAGATGCCGTTCGGCAAGATCATCCATGCCGTGCCCGCCGCGCCCGGCATCGAGCACGTAGGAGATCAGCATGGTGTCGTCGACCGGCGCCGTCTCGATGCCGTAACGGGCCAGGACCAGCCAGTCATATTTGAAATTATGCCCGATCTTGAGCGTGCCGGGCTCTTCCAGAAGCGGTTGCAGCGCAGCGAGCGCCTCGTTGAGGGGGATCTGCCCCGTGACAAGCCCGGTCTCGTCAAAGAGATCCGTGCCGCCGCGATGTTGCAGCGGGATATAGCAGGCCCGCCCGTCGGGAAGCCCGAGCGAGATCCCGACGAGCTCGGCGGCATTCGCGCTCAGCGAATCGGTCTCGGTATCGAGCGCGACGATCCCCGCTTCTCGAGCATCAGCGATCCATGTGTCGAGGGCGTCGCGGTCGCGCAGGCATGCATATGCCGCACGATCGATCTTTGCGCCCTGCGCTTCGTCGCGGCGCTGCTTGACGAGTTGCTCGGGACCCGCCTGAGGATCGCCCTCCGCGATGCCCGCTTCGCCGGATTCGCCCGCATCACTGCCTGCCGCATCCGCACCCCGCGCGAGCTCGGGATCGGCCTCGACGGCGTTGAGATCGATATCGTATTCGGTGGCGACGCGTTTGGTGATGGTGGTGAATTCCATCGCCTTGAAGAAGGCGATCAGCTTCTGCGCGTCGATCTCGGCGAGGGTGAGGTCGACGAGCGGCACCGGCACCGGAGCCTTCTCGTCGAGGAGGACGAGTTTCCTGGACAGCCGCGCCTTGTCGGCATTCTCGATCAGGGTCTCGCGGCGCTTGGGCTGCTTGATCTCGCCGGCGCGCTCCAGCAGCGTTTCGAGATCGCCGAACTGCTCGAGCAGCTGCACCGCCGTCTTCGGCCCGATTCCGGGCACGCCCGGCACGTTGTCGGAGGTGTCGCCGGTGAGCGCGAGCACATCGGCGATCTTCTCCGGCGGCACGCCCCAGCGCTCGATCACGCCCTCGACGTCGAGATTGCGCTCGGGCCGGTAGCCGTTCTTGCCCTTGATGCCCGATTCGAAATCGAAGAAGCGGACATTGGGGCCAACCAGCTGCATCAGATCCTTGTCGGCGGAGACGATAACGACCTCCGCCCCGGCCGCTGCCGCCTCGCGGGCATAGGCCGCGATCAGATCATCGGCCTCGTAGCGCTCCAGTTCGACGGGGATCAGCCCGAAGGCGCGCACGGCATCGCGCATCAGTGGCATCTGGCGCTTGAGATCCTCCGGCGCATCCGGGCGATGGCCCTTGTATTCCGGATAGATCTCGCGGCGAAACGAGCCTTCCGACTTGTCAAGCACGATGGCGAGATGGCTGGGCTTCACCCCCGCGGCGCCCTCCCGGATGAACTGCCAGAGCTTGACGCAGAACATCCGCAGCGCCCCTGTCGGCAGCCCGTCAGAGCGATAATTGTATTTCGCATCCTGGTTCATCGACTGGAAGAAGGCGCGGAACACGAAGGACGAGCCATCGACGAGGATCAGGCGATCGCCTTTCCCGATGGCGGGGCTTTTGCCGGACATGGAATCTGGACTTCCCGGTAAGAGTGACTGCTCCCGGTTTTAATGCATCCTTGCGCCGGGTGGATACCGGCTTCGGGAAAAAATGATCTGTGGCGCATGATTCAGGCGTGTCGACGCGCAATGGCCGGATTCGTAAAACAGCGCGCCCGAGTTCCTTCGTGGAGCGATGGGACGATGGCG